>NZ_JBFUKN010000076.1:0-31141 GCF_056400845.1 Mycobacterium sp. P4_H6
GCTGGGAGGACGGCATGTTCCCGCACATGCGGGCACTGGGAGACCCCACCGAGCTGTCCGAGGAACGCCGGCTGGCCTACGTCGGGATCACCCGCGCCCGGCAGCGGCTGTACCTGAGCCGGGCCAAGGTGCGCTCCTCCTGGGGTCAGCCGATGCTCAACCCGGAATCGCGGTTCCTGCGCGAGATCCCGGAGGACCTGATCAACTGGCGCCGCGTCGAGGCGCCGTCGGCGGCGTTGAGCGCTCCACGGGTGGGACGGTTCGCCGACAGTGCCCGGCCCGCGCCGGTTCCGGCCAAGGCCCGCAACCGGGCCATCATCACGCTGGAACCGGGGGACCGGGTCACCCACGACAAGTACGGGCTCGGGCGCGTCGAAGAGGTCTCCGGGATGGGGGAGTCGGCGATGTCGCTGATCGACTTCGGCAGCGCCGGACGCGTCAAGCTGATGCACAACCACGCGCCGGTGCAGAAGCTCTAACTAGATCCGGGTCCAGTCCCGGGTACTCGGCAACAGCGCGAGCACGATGGCCGAGACCRGCAGCAGTGGCATCGCGTACACCACGGGATGCAGTTTGGCGCCCGCGAGGAACAGGCTGCCGAAGATGAGCAATGCGATGGCGGCACCGACGGCGATCAACAGCCGACCCATCCGGCGCTGCAGCAGCAGCGCGATCAACCCACCGATACCGGCGGCCGCCGAGATGGCGGTGAGGAAACCGATGGCGACGCAGAACAACAGATCGGTGTTCCACCACCCGGCGATCAGATCGGTGGCGATGACGGCGGTGGCCCACCCGCTCAGAATGCTCAGCACAGCGGCCGCGATGGCGGTGGCCGGTCCCGGCGTGCGAAGCGGGGGCACCGCGACCGGGATGGGGCGCGGGATGTAGGTGGTTTGTCCCGTCTCGGCAGGGGTACGCACAAACGACGTGCGGTCGTCACTCAGCGAGGGAGGGGTGAGCGCGGGAAAGGAACCGGTGGGGGTCCGGCGGATGATGCGAGGGTGTTCAGCCGACGGCTCGGCGGGTGGATCCGGGGTCACATCACCCAACGTACGTTTTCTAGCCGACGTAGTTGCCGGGGCTGAGCCCCCGCTGCGCCAGCCACGGCACCGGGTCGATCCGGTTGGAGCCGTTCATCAGCACCTCGAAGTGCAGATGCGGGCCGGTGGAGTTACCGCGGTTGCCCATGGTCGCGATCTGGTCGCCGGCCATGACGCGCTGGCCCTTGCTGACCAACCAGGTGTTGATGTGGCCGTAGAGCGTCACGGTGCCGTCCGAGTGGCGCAGCTTCACCAACGCGCCGTAACCGGCCGTCGGGCCGACCTCGACGACGACGCCGTCGCTGGCCGCCATGATCGGGGTGCCGATCGGACCGGCGATGTCGATACCGCCGTGCAGCACACCCCAGCGGTAACCGAAACCGGACGTCCACACGCCCTTGGTGGGCATCGCGAACAGCGGACGCGCCAGACGTGCCTCGCGCTCGGCGCGCTCCTGGGCGAATGCGGCGGCCTTGTTGATCTCCTCGGCGTGGATCGCGCCCGAGGCGACCGGCTGCACCGCGACGATCTGCATACCGTCCGGGGAGCCGCTGATGGCCGCACCGTTGATGAGGGCGTTGTCCGCGGCCAGCACCGTGTCGGTGGTCGGGGTGGTGTCCGGGTTGCTCAGTGAGTACGCGCCGGAGGCGGTCGCGCCGGCGGCCATGGCCGCGATCATCAGGCGGCTCTTGACCGCGCCGACGGTCTGCTTGCGGTGGGCGCCGCCGCTGCGCTGATGGGTGCCGCGCATGTCGATCACGTCGGTCAGGGCGTTGCCGTCACTGAGGTCGGTGTGACTATCGCGATAGGCGTGCGAGGAACCGAGATCCTTGCCGGCATCGCCGGTCGGCGTCGTCTGTGACCGGAATTCGGTGGGCACGACCAGCCGCAGCGGCACCAGATCGTCGGTGTCGTGGAGGTCGTCGAGCTCGGGCGCGGCGATCACACGCTGTTCTTTGTCGAACGCGGAACTGTCGCGAAAGTCCAGGTCATGGAGGTCGCCGAACTCGTTGAACGGGATGATGTCGGTGACTTCCGCGGGACTTTGGGTAGAGAGCCCTTTCGTCGCTGTCCCCCTGAGGGTTCGGGACGAACTGTGCTCAGCCAACCTGGAATGTCCTTAGCGTCGTGACCTGTCCGTTATCAAGACCAGTAGGCACGTTAACCAAATCCCAATGTTGGTGGCAACTTAAGTGAGCATTCCCACCGTGAATGTGACTTGTATCACCAAGCGGCCCCGGTGAGATGTACCACATGAGCGGTAGGCGATGACGGCGGTCGACACCGGGATGGATACAGTGCCAGCGAGCCTGTCGCGGCCTTCCGGCCGGTCCGGCGGCCCACTTCATAAGTCATTCGCACCGACGCAACTTAGGAAGCTCATGGATCTTTTCGAATACCAGGCGAAAGAACTGTTCGCCAAGCACAACGTTCCCACGACGCCCGGCCGGGTGACCGAATCCGCCGAGGACGCCAAGGCGATCGCCGAGGAAATCGGCAAGCCGGTCATGGTCAAGGCGCAGGTCAAGGTCGGCGGCCGCGGAAAGGCCGGCGGCGTGAAGTACGCGGCCACCCCCGCCGACGCGCTGGAGCATGCCACCAACATCCTGGGCCTCGACATCAAGGGCCACATCGTCAAGAAGCTGCTGGTCGCCGAGGCCAGTGACATCGCCGAKGAGTACTACATCTCCTTCCTGCTCGATCGCTCCAACCGCACCTACCTGGCCATGTGCTCGGTCGAGGGCGGCATGGAGATCGAAGAGGTCGCCGCCACCAAGCCCGAGCGCCTCGCCAAGGTGCCCGTCGACGCCGTCAAGGGTGTCGATCTGGCCTTCGCGCGTGAGATCGCCGAGAAGGGCCACCTGCCCGCCGAGGTGCTCGACGCCGCGGCCGTGACCATCCAGAAGCTCTGGGAGGTGTTCATCGGCGAGGACGCCACCCTGGTGGAGGTCAACCCGCTGGTGCGCACCCCCGACGATCAGATCTTGGCGCTGGACGGCAAGGTCACCCTGGACGCGAACGCCGACTTCCGGCAGGCCGGCCACGCCGAGTTCGAGGACAAGGACGCCACCGATCCCCTCGAGCTCAAGGCCAAGGAGAACGACCTCAACTACGTCAAGCTCGACGGCGAGGTGGGCATCATCGGTAACGGCGCCGGCCTGGTCATGTCGACGCTGGACGTCGTCGCCTACGCCGGTGAGCGTCACGGCAACGTGAAGCCCGCCAACTTCCTGGACATCGGCGGCGGCGCCTCGGCCGAGGTGATGGCCAACGGTCTGGACGTCATCCTGGGCGACAGCCAGGTCAAGAGCGTCTTCGTCAACGTCTTCGGCGGCATCACCGCCTGTGACGCGGTCGCCAACGGCATCGTCGGCGCGCTCAAGAAGCTCGGCGACAGTGCGAACAAGCCGCTCGTGGTCCGCCTGGACGGCAACAACGTCGAAGAGGGCCGTCGCATCCTCGATGAGGCAAACCACCCCCTGGTCATCCAGGCCGACACCATGGACGCCGGCGCCGACARGGCCGCCGAGCTGGCCAACAAGTAAGGGAGCCAACAAAGATGTCTATCTTCCTGAACAAGGATTCCAAGGTCATCGTCCAGGGCATCACCGGCGGTGAAGGCACCAAGCACACCAAGCTGATGCTCAAGGCCGGCACCCAGATCGTCGGTGGCGTCAACGCCCGCAAGGCCGGCACCACGGTCAAGCACGAAGACAAAGACGGCAACGAGATCGAGTTGCCGGTGTTCGGTTCGGTGGCCGAGGCCATCAAGGAGACCGGCGCCGACGTGTCGATTGCCTTTGTGCCGCCGGCCTTCTCGAAGGACGCCATCATCGAGGCCATCGACGCCGAGATCCCGCTGCTGGTCGTCATCACCGAGGGCATCCCGGTGCAGGACAGCGCCTATGCGTGGGCCTACAACGTCGAGAAGGGCGAGAAGACCCGCATCATCGGGCCGAACTGCCCCGGCATCATCACCCCCGGCGAGTCGCTGGTCGGCATCACGCCGAACAACATCACCGGCAAGGGCCCGATCGGACTGGTCTCCAAGTCCGGCACCCTGACCTACCAGATGATGTACGAACTGCGCGATCTGGGCTTCTCCACCGCCATCGGCATCGGCGGCGACCCGGTCATCGGCACCACCCACATCGACGCCATCGAGGCGTTCGAGAAGGATCCCGAGACCAAGCTGATCGTGATGATCGGCGAGATCGGTGGCGACGCCGAGGAGAAGGCCGCCGCCTACATCCAGGCCAACGTCACCAAGCCGGTCGTCGGCTACGTCGCGGGCTTCACCGCTCCCGAGGGCAAGACGATGGGCCACGCCGGCGCCATCGTGTCCGACGGGGCGGGCACCGCGGCCGGTAAGCAGGAGGCTCTGGAGGCCGCCGGCGTGAAGGTCGGCAAGACCCCGTCGGAGACCGCCGCCAAGGCGCGCGAGCTGCTGGCAGGCCTGTAAGCACCGAGCACGCGAAAAGCCCCTGGAATCACTGCGATTCCAGGGGCTTTTACGTGTTCCGGGTCTTACAGGTGCTTGGCCAGGAACTTCTCCACGGCGTGGTACATGTCGATGTTGTTGTCCGGGTTGAGGAATCCGTGTCCCTCGTCCTCCTTGACCATGTACTCGACCTCGACGCCACGATCGCGCAGGGCCGCAACCATGTTGTCGGACTCGGCCTGCACCACGCGAGAGTCGTTGGCGCCCTGCACCACCAGCAGCGGGGTGCGAATCTGATCGACCCGGGTGATCGGCGAGCGGGCCAGCATATCGGCCTCCTGCGCGGGATCCTTCGGGTCGCCGACGTAGAGGTTCCAGTTGTTGGCCAGGAACCGGCGGCCGACGTCGGGCAGCGTGCGCATGAAGTTGGGCAGGCTGGAGATCCCGACGTAATCGATGGCTGCGGCGAAGACGTCCGGGGTGAACGTGACACCGACCAGGGTGGCGTATCCGCCGTAGGAGCCGCCGAAGATGGCCACCCGGTCCCGGTCGGCGAAGCCCTGCTTGACCGCCCAGTCCACCGCATCGATCAGGTCGTCGTGCATCTTGCCGGCGAACTCGCCGATCGCGGCCTGGGTGAACGACTTCCCGTAGCCGGTGGATCCACGAAAGTTGACCTGCAGCACCGCATATCCGCGGTTGGCCAGCAGCTGCACGTCCGGCTGATAGCCCCAACAGTCCCGCGACCACGGGCCGCCGTGCACCAGCAGCACCAGCGGCAGGTTCTCCGGCGGCACGCCCACGGGCAGCGTCAGATACGAATGCAGCTCCAGCCCATCGCGTGCGGTGACGGTGACCGGTTTCATCTCGGCCAGCGCGGCGGGATCCAGATGCGGGTAGGGCCGGAACAACAATCGGCTCGCACCGGTCCCATGATCGTAGAAATACGTGGCGTTCGGATCGCGGTCATGGCTGAAATTGACCACCCAGCGTTGCCCGCTGTCATCGCAGGACATGCCGGCCAGGTCACCGTCGGACAGCTTCGTGAGTGCCTGCAATACCTCCGCGAATTCGTCGTCGAGGGCGTGGATCACCTGTCGCTCACCGTAATAGCGAGCGCCGATCAGCTCCCCGGTCCGCTCGCTGATGATGAACGGTGAGGGCAGCACCAACTGCGCGCCGAGGTCGAGCGTCGGGTGACTGTGCACCTCGGTCTCCTCCCCGGTGGCCACGTCGACGCGGGCCAGCCGGAGCCGGTCGCTGCCCTGATAGGAGCCCAGCCAGATGCCGGTGCCATCGGGGGAGACGGCGATGGGGTGGATGCCCAGCGGATAGTCCCTGCCCTCGTACACCCGGATGCGCCGCAACGTCTGGGTGGCCGAATCCCATTGCGATATCTCGACATCGCCTTCGGCGGTCAGAGTGTTGGTGAACAGGTCACCGCCGGGCCCGCCGATCCAGCTGACGACGGTGCCGGGATTCTCGGCGAGCAGGGTGAGCTCACCGGTGGCGATGTCGAGTTCGAAGGCGTCGACCAGTTCGGCGTTCCGCGCGTTGTGCTGGACGAGTGCCTTGCCGGGACGGGCCTTGAGCAGTTCGTAGGAGGCGCGCACCCGGGGGAACGGGGTGAGGTCCACGGCCGGGGTGCCCGGCGCGTCCGGGTCCACCCGGTACACGTGCCAGTGCTCGTCGCCGCCGCTGTCCTGCATGTACAGCAGCCACCGCGAATCGTGGGTCCAGCTGTAGAAGTACACGCTGCGGGTCTCGTCGGCGGTGACGCAGCGGGGCTCGTGCTCACCGTCCACGTCCTGCACCCACACGTTGAGGCGGTTCCGCCACGGGGCGAGGTAGGCGATGCGGGTGCCATCGGGGGAGATCGTGGCCCCGGCGCGTTCGGGCGGGCTGAAGAAGTCCTCGACGGAAATGATCGCGGGGGTGTGCGTCGTGTCGGTCACGAGGTCCTTTCTCGATGGAGTGTCACTTAGTGACATCTCCACAGTGTCACTAAGTGACAAGACCGTCAAGTGAGATGGGTGCCCTCGCGGTACCGGATGATGTGACGGACCAGGGGATCGGTGAGGTCATACCAGGTGGCGCGCCGGTCGCCGATAGCGGATTTGGCGGAGTCCACCCAGTGTGCCGCGGCCAGCCGCCCCAGCGCCGCGGCCGCCGACTGGTTCGAAACACCCACCGCGGCAGCGAGATCGGTGACCGTGCGGGCTCCGGGCCCGCGGGCCAGCTCCACCACCAGGCGCTGCTCGCCGGCGGGCAGGAGCCAGAGTTGCTGCTGGTATGCCGGTGACAACCGGTCCAGCAGTACGGCCTTGGCGGGCTCCAGCGCCGACAGGTCGGCGACATCCGCGGTCTCGGCGAGGGTCTGCCACAACCGCGGCGAACCGCCGGCGAATTCGTAGATGGACTCCAGCCGGGCCAGTCCCTCGGGGGTGCCGACGTAGTCGGCCAGCGCAGGGTTGCGGGCGATGATCTGGGCGCCCTCGGCGGCGGTGAGATCGTCGAGTTCCTCGATGATGAACGAGCCGTACCAGGGGTGGGCGCGGGACGCGACGCCGGGGAACAGTGCCGGAGCGGTGCCGAGAATCGATACCGCCGTGGCGGTTTCGATCCAGGCGCGCAGGCTGCCCGCGCCGGATTCGCCGATCGCGTCGAACACCCGGTCCAGGTTCTCGATGACCAGCAGYACCATCCTGCCGTCGGCGATGTCGAGGATCACCCGCTCCAGTTCGATCACCTCGGTGCGCAGCGCGCCGGCCTGCGGTCGATAGGGCCGGATGAGCTCGACGAGCAGGTCGCCGTAGTGACCGATCGCCAGTGCGTCCTCGGGAAGACGCAGGGGCAGCACGCTTTCGGCGGTGGCGGTGTCGGACAGTGCACGGTGCACCGCCACCGCGACGGTGTGCGTCTTACCGCTGCCGCGCGGACCGATCAGCAAGGTGTGCGGCCGGGAGCCGTCGCGGGCGGCCGAGATGATCCGGTCGGTGAGTCGCTCGAGCAGGGGCCGGCGCCCGACGGTGCGGGCATCCAGTTCACCGGGGTCCACGGTGCCGGGCGAGAAGAGGATGCTCACCGTCACCTCCGCATGGCCAGCCAGGCGGACTGCACCAATCCCGATGCGAAGCAGTCCTCGTCGCCGGCCCGGCGCAGATAGTGGTCCTGCTCCAGGCGTTCGATGAACGACACCAACTGGTCGCGATCGCCGATGGTGGACCCCTCTGAACGCAGGAGGTGTGCCACGGTGTCGACACTGACGGGTCCCGCCGCGTGCGCGTAGATGTCCAGCAGGTTGGCGATGGCCGCGGCGTCGTCGCCGTAGTAATTGCGCAAGCGGTCGCGGTAATGGCGCAGATCCCACGGATCGTGGGGGTCGGTCACCGCGGCCCGCAGCAGCGCCGGGATGTCGCCGGGGCGGACGGGGCCGCCCGTGCGCGCGGACGCCGCGACCAGATGCTGGATGTAGTACGGCACGTTCTCGGCGGTGGCGGCGATGGACTCGGCGACCAGGTGCGCATCGGTGCCGTCGACCCGGGCGCCCAGCATGAGGCACTCGGCCAGGTAGGTGGCGTGGTCATGGCGGATGGGGCCGACGGTGACCTTGCGGATGTCGTTGACCGAACTCAGGGCGTCGCCGGAGACGTGATGAAAGCCGATGGACCCGGACAGCACGGTGGCCAGCCGCCCGGTGTTGTCCTGCCGGAATCGCCGCAGCAGGTGCAGGAAGGCATCACCACCGCCGGCGCCTTCCCGCTCCAGATTCCGGGCCAGCACGGTCACCTCGTCGATGAACAGCACCAGGGGCCCGCTGCGGGCCCGGGCGACCGCGCGCTGCAGCAGATCGTCGAGGGCGGCCCCGGCCTGGGCGCGTTCGAAACGCACCGGCCCGGTGCCGAACGCGACCTTCCAGCGCTCGACCTCTTGGCGCAAGGCGCTGTCGATCCGTCCGAGTTCGCCGGCCAGGGCGGTGACGAATTCGGCGTAGGTCTGGCGTTCGGCGCTGACCGAGACCACGGTGAGCCCGCGCTGCCGCGCCGTGTGGGCGACCAGGCGGGCCAGGGAGGTCTTACCGTGGCGGCGGTCGCCGACCAGGGCCGCACCGCCGTGGGCCAGGCTGGACAGGATCTCCTGCTCTTCACGGACGCGGCCGACCACGTTCTCCGGCGGCACCACGCCACCGACCACCAGGGACATCGGCCGGGCGGTCCAATTCATCAGACAATCATACGCTCGTGTTGATGTACGTCAATCGAGTTGTACAACAAGGTTGGTGTATTTTTGCTACTTGAGTTCAATCGGTTAGCCTGACGAACTAACACGTGTCAGGAGGCCTGTAATGGTGGATCCGCGTACGCCGGTGATCGTCGGTGTCGGACAGTTCACCGAGCGCGTCGACGCGCCGGACTATCGAGGGATGTCGTCGGTCGAGCTGGCCACCGAGGCGGTGCGGGCCGCGCTGGCCGACACCGGCGCCGACGTATCCGCGGTGGCCGAGGCGATCGAGGTCTTCGTCGCGCTCCGGCAGTTCGAGATCTGCACACCGTTCTCCGAAGCGCCGCTGGGGTGCTCGGACAACTACCCGCGTTCGGTCGCCGCTCGCATCGGCGCCGACCCGGCCCGCGCGGTGCTCGAACCGCTGGGCGGGCACGGATCGCAGAAGGTGGTGACCGAGTTCTCCGGTGCCATCGCGGCCGGGGATGCCGAGGTGGTGCTGGTGCTCGGCTCCGAGAACGGTTCCACGCTGCGCTATTTCGCCGGCCGTGATGCCTTACCCGATCACTCCGAACAGGTCGGCGGTCAACTCGAGGACCGCGGGTACGGCTTCGATCAGTACATGAACGAGTACACCGCCAAGCACGGATTGACCGGTGCGCCGGTGCAATACGGTCTGCTGGACAATGCGCGCCGGGCCCGCCTCGGCGCGACGGTGGACGACTACCGCCGAGACATGGCCGAGTTGTTCGCGCCGTTCTCCGAAGTTGCCGCCCGGAACCCGCTGTCGTCGTCTCCGGTGCAACGCTCCGTCGACGAACTGCTCACCGTGACCGCCGAGAACCGGATGATCTGCGATCCCTACCCCCGGTTGATGGTGGCCCGCGATCAGGTGAACCAAGGTGCCGCCGTGCTGATCATGTCGGTGGCCGCGGCCCGCAGACTCTCGGTGCCCGAGGACAAATGGGTGTACCTGCACGGACACGCCGACATGGTGGAGCAGCAGCTGCTCGACCGTGAGGACCTCAGCGCCAGCTTCTCTGCGGAAAAAGCTGTGGCAGAGGCGCTTCGGGTGGCCGGAATAGGCCTGGCCGAGGTGTCCACCTTCGACCTGTACAGCTGCTTCCCGTTCCCGGTGTTCTCCGTCTGCGATTCGACCGGGCTGGCGACCGATGATCCGCGCGGCCTCACCCTGACCGGCGGGCTTCCGTACTTCGGCGGCCCGGGCAACAGCTACTCCGTCCATGGCATCGCCGAGACGGTCGCCCACATGCGGGCCCAGCCGGGCGCATTCGGCCTCGTCGGCGCCAACGGTGGTGTGATGAGCAAGTATTCGGTCGGGGTGTACTCGACCACACCCGCCGAGTGGAAAGCCGACGACAGCAAGGCGCGGCAGGCCGAGATTGCCGCGCTGCCCACGGTGCCCGTCACGCGCGACGCCGACGGCACAGGCGTCATCGAGACGTACTCGGTGCGCTACGACTGGCCCGAGACCACCGGCGTCATCATCGGCCGGCTGGAGGCCGACAACTCCCGGTTCATGGCGCTGAGCACCGACGAAGCGCTGGTGGCGCTGATGTCCGACGGTGATCCGCTGGGGGCGCGCATCGAGGTGAAGTCCACCGAGGACGGCATCAACCAGGCGTCCCTGGCCTAGCTCAGACCAGTTGGGCGAGCTTGCCCGCCAGCCGTTCCACGTAGGCGCCGACCTCGGCCTCGGGCTTGTCGGGCAGCCCGAACAGCACCTCGGTGACGCCGAGATCGCGCCAGTGGGCCAGCTTCTCGGGATCCGGCTTGAAGTCCAGCGCCACAATCTGCGGGGCGCCCTCGCGGCCGGCCGCGGCCCAGGTGTCCTGCAGCAGCTTCACCGGCTCATCGATGTTGAAGTCGCGCGGGGTGGTGATCCAGCCGTCGGCCGACTTCGCGATCCACTTGAAGTTCTTCTCGGTGCCCGCCGCGCCGACCAGTACCGGGATGTGTGACTGCACCGGCTTGGGCCACGCCCAGCTCGGGCCGAAGTTCACGAATTCACCGTCGTAGGAGGCTTCTTCCTCGGTCCACAGCGAGCGCATCGCCTCCAGGTATTCGCGCAGCATGGTGCGGCGGCGGCCCGGCGGGACCTTGTGGTCGGCCAATTCGTCGGTGTTCCAGCCGAATCCGACGCCCAGGCTGACGCGCCCCCCGGAAAGGTGATCCAGCGTCGCGATCGACTTGGCCAGCGTGATCGGGTCGTGCTCCACGGGCAGGGCCACCGCGGTGGACAGCCGGACCCGGCTGGTCACGGCGGCCGCGGTGCCCAGGCTGACCCAGGGATCGAGGGTGCGCATGTAACGGTCGTCGGGCAGGGACTCGTCGCCGGTCGTCGGGTGCGCCGCCTCCCGCTTGATCGGGATGTGCGTGTGCTCGGGCACGTAGAAGGTGGTGAAACCGTGGTCATCGGCCAGTTTGGCCGCCGGCGCCGGGGCGATGCCGCGGTCACTGGTGAAAAGTACGAGCCCGTAGTCCATGCCCAGAATTAGAACGTGTTCTAGTCCGCCAGCGCAAGGCCGGGCCGCAAGCCGTTCCGTTCAGCCCGATCGTTACTGGTGACGAAGGGGCGCCCGGGCTGCTGCCATGGCACCCATGACGACCGAACGCATCGCCGACCACACCACGTTCGCCTACTGGGTGCCCAACGTCAGCGGCGGCCTGGTGACCAGCGATATCGAGCAGYGCACCGACTGGAACTACGAGTACAACAAGAAGCTGGCGCAGACCGCGGAGAACAACGGGTTCGAGTACGCGCTGTCCCAGGTGCGCTACGAAGCCAGCTACGGCGCCGAGTACCAGCACGAGTCGACCAGCTTCAGCCTGGCGCTGCTGCTGGCCACCGAACGCCTCAAGGTGATCGCCGCGGTGCATCCGGGCCTGTGGCAGCCCGCGGTGCTGGCCAAGCTGGGGGCCACGGCCGACCATCTGAGCAACGGCCGGTTCGCCGTCAACGTGGTGTCCGGCTGGTTCAAGGACGAGTTCACCCATCTGGGCGAGCCATGGCTGGAACACGACGAGCGCTACCGACGCAGCGCGGAGTTCCTGCAGGTGCTGCGCAAGATCTGGACCGAGGATGACGTGGATTTCCGCGGCGACTTCTACCGCATCCACGACTTCACGCTGAAGCCCAAGCCGCTGAACACCGCCGACCGTCCCAACCCGGAACTGTTCCAGGGCGGCAACTCCACCGCCGCGCGCCGCAACGGCGGCCTGTACTCGGACTGGTACTTCTCCAACGGCAAGGACTTCGCCGGCATCACCGAGCAGGTGGTGGAGGTGCGCGACCATGCCCGCACCGTGGGGCGCGAGGTCAAGGTGGGGCTGAACGGGTTCATCATCGCCCGCGACACCGAGAAGGAAGCCCGCGACACCCTGCGCGAGATCATCGAGAAGGCCAACAAGCCGGCCGTCGAGGGCTTCCGCGGCGCCGTGCAGCAGGCCGGCAGTTCCACCGGGGACAAGAAGGGAATGTGGGCGGACTCGTCCTTCGAGGATCTCGTCCAATACAACGACGGATTCCGCACCCAACTCATCGGGACCCCGGAACAGATCGCCGAGCGGATCGCGGCGTACCGCAAACGCGGCGTGGACCTCATCCTGGGCGGCTTCCTCCACTTCCAGGAGGAAATCGAGTACTTCGGGCAAAAAGTGCTGCCGCTGGTCCGGGAAATCGAGGCAGCCGATCAGACGGCTCCGGACGCTCCGGTGCTCGTATCGGCCTGAGCCGCCGCCCAGCAGGGTGCGCTAGCGTGGGTTCGAAATCGCTCACACAGGAGAGTCATGACTTACCCGCCCGGTAACCCCGGATATCCGCCTGCCCAGCAGGGCAACCAGTACGCGCCCACCCAGCAGTACGGCGAGCCCGCAGAGGTAGGCCCCAGCAAGCTGCCTGTCTACCTGACCGCTGCCGTCGCAGTGTTCGGTCTGGCGACCTACGCGTTCAATTTCGGTCCGTTGCTCACCATCAGCAACTCGGACTTCCCGCAGTTCGGCAGCGCCAGCGGCAGCACCCCGGGCCTCGGCCTGGCGGTCGCGGCCTCGGTGCTCGCCGCGCTGCTGGCCGGTGTCGGTCTGCTGCCCAAGCAGAAGGCCCGTACCGGTCTGGTCGCCGTCGCGTCCACGCTGTCCTTCCTGCTGGTGCTGGCCGAGGTCATCAACGCCCCGGCCGGGCTGTCCATCGGCTGGGGGCTGTACCTGGTCATCGCCACCACACTGCTGCAGACCGGTGCCTCCATCGCCGCACTGCTGTTCGACGCGGGTGTGCTCTCGCCGCCGGCGCCCAAGCCCCGCTACGAGCAGCAGCAGCCCTACGGCCAGTACGGCGCGCCGTACTACGGCCAGCCCGGCGGCCAGCAGCAGTACGGCGCCCCGACCCATCAGCCGCAGCAGCAGCGTCCCGGTTACCCGTCGCAGTACGGCTACCAGGGCGCCCCGAACACCGGTGGATTCCAGTCCGCCGCCGGTGCCCCCGGTTCGCACAACGGGCCGCCGACGCCGCCCACCGGTTTCCCGGCGTTCGGTCAGCCGTCCAGGGCGAGCGAAGCGACGGGATATGAGCCGCAGGGTTCCTCGGCGCCGACCGCCGCGGTTCCGTCGCAGTCGGCCGCGACACCGCCGAGCCACCCCGAGTCCTCACCGCAGTCCGGCACGCCCTCGTCGTAGTCTGGGCGTCGCGCACCCGGACGTCGGATGCGCCGACGCGCGCGAGGAGCGACCCAGCTAGTGGTGGACAACCGGTCAGTCGGTACCCGACAGGCTCGCGACCTGCTCAGGGTCGCGTTCGGGCCGTCGGTCGTCGCGCTCGGCGTGATCGCGGCGGTGACGCTGATCCAGCTGCTCATCGCCAACAGCGACATGACCGGCGCGTTCGGCGCCATCGCCAGCATGTGGCTGGGCGTGCACCAGGTTCCGGTCTCCATCGGCGGCCGCGAACTCGGTGTGATGCCGCTGCTGCCGGTGCTGCTGATGGTGTGGGGCACCGCGCGCACCACCGCGGCCGCGGCGTCACGGTCCTCCTGGTTCGTCATCCGCTGGGTGGTCGCGTCGGCGCTGGGCGGGCCGCTGCTCATCGCGGCGCTGGCGCTGGCCGTCATCCACGACGCGGCCTCGGTGATCACCGAACTGCAGACCCCCGACGCCTCGCGGGCGTTCGCCGGGGTGCTCGCGGTGCACGCCATCGGCGCGCTGATCGGCGTCGCGATGGCGGGCCGTCTGCTCACCTTGTCGTGGGTGCCGCACTGGCTGCCCGAGTCGCTGCGGGCCGCCGCGGCCGGGGTGCTGGCGTTGCTCGGCCTGTCCGGTGTGGTGGCCGCCGGCTCGATCGTCGTGCACTGGGGAACCATGCACGACCTGTTCGGTATCACCGACTCGATGTTCGGCCAGTTCAGCCTGGCCCTGCTCTCGGTGCTCTACATCCCCAACGTGCTGGTCGGGACGGCCGCCGTCGCGGTGGGTTCCAGCGCCCACATCGGGCTGGCCAACTTCAGTTCCTTCACCGTGCTGGGCGGCGACATCCCGGCCGTGCCGGTGCTCGCCGCGGTGCCCACACCGCCGCTGGGCCCGATCTGGGTGGCCTTGCTGATCGTGGCCGCGGTCTCGGCGGTGGCGCTGGGCCAGCAGTGTGCGCGCCGGGCGGTGCCCTGGCCGACCGCCGCCGCGAAGCTCGCGGTGGCCGCCCTGGTGGCCGCGCTGACCATGGCGCTGCTCGGATACGCCGGTGGCGGGCGGCTCGGTAACTTCGGCGACGTCGGCGTCGATCAGGTCACCTTCGGGCCCGCGGTGTTCCTGTGGTTCCTGTCCATCGGTGGGCTGACGGTCGTGATGGCCGGCGGCCTGGTGCGCAGGCCGAAGCGGGTGAAACCGGTCCCGGCTCCGACCCCCGAACCAGAACCCGAGTACGAGGACGATTTCGGGGAGGAGGACGCGATCACCGATATCGTGCTGCTCGATGCGCAGGCCGAGTTGCCCGAGCACGCCGAGTCCTTCGAACTCGGCACACCGCCGCCGCCCGCCGAGGTGCACGACGACCCGCTGCTGGACCCCGAGGAGCACTTCATGGTCGACGGCGATCTTCCCGGCGCGACCGCTGAAAAGCCGCGCGATCAGGACGACTAGGCTGCTGCGGGTGCAGCAGCGACCACTCCGCGTACCGGCGACCGCGCCGGCCCGGCTGGTGGTCCTGGCCTCGGGTACCGGATCGCTGCTGGCTTCGTTGCTGGAGGCCGCCGCCGGCGACTACCCGGGGCGGGTGGTGGCCGTCGGGGCCGATCGGGCCTGCCCGGCGCTCGAGGTCGCGGCCGAGGCGTCGATCCCGTCGTTTCAGGTGCGCCTGGGCGATCATCCGGATCGCGCCGCCTGGGATACCGCGCTGACCGAGGCCGTCGCGCAGCACACACCGGACCTGGTGGTCAGCGCGGGTTTCATGAAAATTTTTGGGCAGGAATTCCTTTCGCGCTTCGAAGGCCGGATCGTGAACACCCATCCGGCGCTGCTGCCCGCCTTCCCCGGTGCGCATGCGGTACCCGATGCCATCGACTACGGCGTGCGCGTGACCGGGTGCACCGTGCACCTGGTCGACAGCGGGGTGGATACCGGGCCGATCCTGGCGCAGGAGGCCGTGGCGGTGTACGAGGATGACACCGCAGAGACATTGCACGAACGCATCAAGGACGTCGAACGACGACTGTTGGTGGACGTGCTGGCCGCGCTGGCGACGCGCGGTGTGACCTGGACCGGACGAAAGGCGATTCTGGGATGAGTGACAAGCGGCCGATCCGGCGTGCGTTGATCAGTGTGTACGACAAGACGGGGTTGGTGGACCTGGCCCGCGGACTGCACGAGGCGGGCGTGAGCATCGTCTCCACCGGCTCGACCGCGAAAACCATTGCCGGAGCCGGTGTCCCGGTGACTCCGGTGGAGGATGTCACCGGTTTCCCCGAGGTGCTCGACGGCCGGGTGAAGACGCTGCACCCGAAGGTGCACGCCGGTGTGCTCGCCGACCTGCGCAAGCCCGAGCACGAGGCGGCGCTGACCGAACTGGGTATCGCGCCTTTCGAACTCGTGGTGGTGAACCTGTACCCGTTCAGCGAGACGGTGGCCTCGGGCGCCGGGCCCGACGAGTGCGTCGAGCAGATCGACATCGGCGGCCCGTCGATGGTGCGGGCGGCCGCGAAGAACCATCCCAGCGTCGCCGTGGTCGTCGACCCGCTCGGGTATGACGGTGTGCTGGCCGCGGTGCGTGCCGGCGGATTCACCCTGGCCGAGCGGAAGAAGCTGGCGGCGTTGGCCTTCCAGCACACCGCCGAGTACGACGTGGCGGTGGCGGGCTGGATGGTCTCGGTGCTCGCCCCCGAGGAGGGCGACGCGGAGCTGCCGCGCTGGGTGGGGTCGACCTCGCGCCGGAGTGCGGTGCTGCGCTACGGCGAGAACCCGCACCAGAAGGCCGCGCTGTACCGCGACGACTCCGGCTGGCCGGGCCTGGCGCAGGCCGAGCAGTTGCACGGCAAGGAGATGTCCTACAACAACTACACCGACGCCGACGCCGCCTGGCGGGCCGCGTTCGACCACGAGCAGACCTGTGTGGCGATCATCAAACACGCCAACCCGTGCGGTATCGCGGTGTCCTCGGAGTCGGTCGCCGATGCGCACGCCAAGGCGCACGCGTGTGATCCGTTGTCCGCCTTCGGTGGAGTGATCGCCACCAACACCACCGTCAGCGTGGAGATGGCCGAGACGGTGGCCGACATCTTCACCGAGGTGATCGTCGCGCCGGCCTATGCGCCCGGTGCGGTGGAGGCGCTGACCAAGAAAAAGAACATCCGCATCCTGGTGGCCGCCGAGCCGGAGGGTGCTGCTGTCGATTTGCGGCCGATCAGCGGCGGGCTGCTGGTGCAGGAGCGCGACGCACTCGACGCCGAGGGCGACGATCCGAACAACTGGACGCTGGCCACCGGGGACCCGGCCGACCCGGCGACGCTGGCCGATCTGGTCTTCGCCTGGCGTGCGGGCCGCGCGGTGAAATCCAACGCCATCGTGGTCGCCAAGGACGGCGCCACCGTCGGCGTCGGCATGGGACAGGTGAACCGGGTGGACGCCGCGCGGCTGGCGGTGGAGCGGGCCGGTGAGCGCACCCAGGGCGCGGTGGCGTCCTCGGATGCGTTCTTCCCGTTCCCGGACGGTCTGCAGACGCTGATCGACGCCGGGGTGAAGGCGGTCGTGCATCCGGGTGGATCGGTGCGCGACGACGAGGTGACCGCGGCGGCAACGGCGGCGGGGATCACGCTGTACCTCACCGGCGCACGGCATTTCGCGCACTAGCGCATACGCCGAGTGGCCACTTATTGCACGTGATCTCGCAGAATTCGTGTGATAACTGGCCATTCGGCCAATAGGGGAGTCAGGCGGTGGCCTCGTGGCTCTCGGCGGCGGTCACGTGCCCGATGAAGGACGCGATCTCCTCGACCGCGCGCCGGGCATCGGGGTTGACGTCGAAGGACAGCTGGAACATGTGCATCGCCTTGTCCCACACCTGGACCCACACATCGACGCCCGCGGCGGTGAGCTGGTCGGCCAGCACGAAGGTGTCATTGCGCAGCATCTCGTTGGTGCCGATCTGCAGCAGGAACGGGCCCAGCCCGGCCGCGTTGGACTCGGCGGGCATGATCGGCACCGGCCGGGTCCCGTTCACGGTGGCGAACACGTCGTAGATGAACTTGACCGTCATGAACGGGAACAGCACATCTTTGTGATCCCGCAGGGCGCGGTACTTGAGATCCATGTCGGCGGACGTCAACGCCGACAACAGCACCTGCCCGGCGGGCACCGTCAGACCGGCGTCGCGGATGGCCAGTGCGGTGTCGGCGGCGATCAGCCCGCCCGCCGAGTCACCGGCGAGCACGATGCGGCCGGGCTGGAAACCCAGCGCCAGCGCGTGCCGGTAGGCGTCCAGCCCGTCCTCGACGGCCTCGTCGATGCTGGCCTGCGGTGCCAGCCGGTAGCCGACGTTGAGCACCCGGGCACCCGTGGCGGCCGACAGCTTCGAGACGAACCGGCGGTGTGAGTTCAGGCCGAGCGTCACCAACGCCGATCCGTGGAAATAGATGATCACCTGATCGGAATCCGTGGCAACGGGTGCCGCCACCCACTCGGCGGGGCAGTGCGGCAGCCGTTCGGGGGTGACGACGGTGCCGGGCAGCGGCCTGATCAGACGCAGCGGGCGGTCGATGGTGTCCAGGTGCGCGCGCTGCAGTCCGGCCGGCCAGATCCGGTTGATGAGCAGGCCGATGAGGGTCAGTAGCCCCAGCACCGGACGCAGCGTCAGTGCGGTCGACACACCCAGCATCCGGGACTGCCACGACGCCGGGCGGAAGCTCACTGTGCTGGGCCGATCACGCCACTCGTGCAAGTTCACGGTACCCATGGTACTGGGTAGTTTTCTCACAGCGAACCGGTGATCAGTCAGGTGGGCAAGCCCGCAGCCGAGAGCAGTCGTRGCGTGGAGCTTGTGACGTCACCTAACGACCTGCCCCGTACCCTCGGCGAGCTGCGCGCCTCCGGCCATCAGGAGCGCGGGATCAAACAGGAACTCCGGGAGAACCTGCTGGCTCGACTGTCGAACGGCGAGGAGATCTGGACCGGTCTCTTCGGTTTTGAGGACACCGTCCTGCCGCAGGTGGAGCGCGCCCTGATCGCCGGTCACGATTTCGTCCTGCTCGGTGAGCGCGGCCAGGGCAAGACCCGGCTGCTGCGCTCGCTGGTCGGGCTGCTCGACGAGTGGACGCCGGTGATCGAAGGCTCCGAACTGCGCGAGCACCCCTATTCCCCGATCACGCCGGAATCGACCCGCCGGGCCGCCGCCTCGGGCGACGGCCTGCCGATCGTGTGGATCCACCGCAGCGAGCGCTACACCGAGAAGCTCGCCACTCCGGACACCAGCGTGGCCGACCTGGTCGGCGACATCGACCCCATCAAGGTCGCCGAGGGCCGCAGCCTCGGTGACCCGGAAACCATCGCCTACGGCCTCATCCCGCGCTCGCACCGCGGCATCGTCGCGGTCAACGAGCTGCCCGACCTCGCCGAGCGCATCCAGGTCGCGATGCTCAACGTGATGGAGGAGCGCGACATCCAGGTGCGCGGTTACACGCTGCGGCTGCCACTGGATGTGCTCGTGGTGGCCAGCGCCAACCCCGAGGACTACACCAACCGCGGCCGCATCATCACCCCGCTCAAGGACCGCTTCGGCGCCGAGATCCGCACCCACTACCCGCTGGAACTCGACGCCGAGGTCGGTGTCATCTCCCAGGAGGCGCACCTGTCCGCCGAGGTCCCCGAATATCTGCTGGCCGTCATCGCCCGGTTCGCGCGCGCCCTTCGTGAATCCACCGCCGTCGATCAGCGCTCGGGTGTCTCGGCGCGTTTCGCCATCGCCGCGGCCGAGACGGTGGCGGCCTCGGCCCGGCACCGTGGCGCCATTCTCGGTGAGCAGGACCCGGTGGCCAGGGTGGTCGACCTCGGCACCGTGATCGACGTGCTGCGCGGCAAGCTGGAGTTCGAATCCGGTGAAGAAGGCCGCGAGCAGGCGGTGATGGAGCACCTGCTGCGCCGCGCCACCGCCGACACCGCGTCCCGTGCGCTCGGCGGTATCGACGTGGGGCCGCTGGTGGCCGCCGTGGAGGCCGGTTCGCCGGTGACGACGGGGGAGCGGGTGTCGGCCAAGGATGTGCTGGCCGCGCTGCCCGAACTGCCGGTGCTCGACGAGATCGCCGAGCGCCTCGGCGCGCAGACCGAGGGCCAGCGCGCGGCCGCGGTGGAGCTCGTGCTGGAGGGCCTGTACCTGGCCAAGCGCATCGACAAGCAATCCGATGAGGGTGAAACCGTCTATGGCTAAACGCCTTTCCAGGTATTCGCGGTACTCCGGCGGCCCCGATCCGCTGGCGCCGCCGGTCGATCTGCGGGAGGCGCTCGACGCGATCGGCGAGGACGTCATGTCCGGCGCCTCGCCGCGCCGGGCGCTGCAGGAGCTGATGCGCCRCGGCACCGAGAACATGACCGGGGCCGACCGGCTGGCCGCCGAGGTCAACCGCCGGCGCYGGGAACTGTTGCAGCGCAACAACCTCGACGGCACCCTGGCCGAGGTCAAGAAGCTACTCGACGAGGCCGTGCTGGCCGAGCGCAAGGAACTGGCCCGGGCGCTGGACGATGACGCCCGCTTCGGCGAGATGCAGATGGAGGCCCTGTCCCCGTCGCCGGCCAAAGCAGTCCAGGAACTCGCCGAATATGACTGGCGCTCACCGGAAGCCCGCGAGAAGTACGACCAGATCAAGGATCTGCTCGGCAGAGAGATGCTCGATCAGCGCTTCGCCGGCATGAAGGAGGCGATGCAGAACGCCACCGATGAGGACCGGCAGGCGATCAACAAGATGCTCGACGATCTCAACGAGTTGCTGGAGAAGCACGCAGCGGGCGAGGACACCGAGGAGGACTTCGAGAAGTTCATGGCCGAACACGGCCAGCATTTCCCGGAGAACCCGAGCAATGTCGACGAGTTGATGGACTCGCTGGCCAAACGGTCCGCCGCCGCCCAACGTTTCCGCAACAGCCTGTCCGAATCCCAGCGTGCCGAGCTGGATGCGCTGGCGCAGCAGGCCTTCGGGTCCCCGTCGCTGATGAACGCACTGAACCGGCTGGACGCCAACCTGCAGGCGGCCCGGCCGGGCGAGGACTGGTCGGGCTCCGAGGAGTTCAGCGGCGACGACCCGATGGGCATGGGCCAGGGCACCCAGGCGCTGGCCGATATCAGCGAGCTCGAGCAGCTGGCCGAACAGCTGTCGCAGAGCTACGCCGGCGCGTCCATGGAGGACGTGGACCTGGACATGCTGGCCCGCCAGCTCGGCGACGAGGCCGCGGTCAACGCGCGCACCCTCGCCGACCTCGAGCGCGCGCTGACCGATCAGGGATTCCTGGACCGCGGCTCCGACGGTCAGTTCCGGCTGTCGCCCAAGGCGATGCGGCAGCTCGGGCAGACCGCGCTACGTGATGTGGCACAACAGCTTTCCGGCCGCCACGGTGAACGCGAGACCCGCCGTGCCGGCGCCGCGGGAGAGTTGACCGGTGCCACCCGGCCGTGGGCCTTCGGGGACACCGAACCGTGGAACGTCACCCGCACGATCACCAATGCGGTGCTGCGCCAAGCCGGTTCGGGGGTCATCGACGGCCCGGTGCGATTCAGCGTCGAGGACGTCGAGATCTCCGAGACCGAGACCCGCACCCAGTCGGCCGTGGCGCTGCTGGTGGACACCAGCTTCTCCATGGTGATGGAGAACCGGTGGCTGCCGATGAAGCGCACCGCGCTGGCCCTCAACCATCTGGTGAGCACCCGTTTCCGTTCCGACGACCTGGAGATCATCGCGTTCGGCAGGCACGCGCGCACCGTCAGCGCCGCCGAACTGACCGCGCTGGAGGGCGTGCGCGACCAGGGCACCAACCTGCACCACGCGCTGGCGCTGGCCGCCCGGCATCTGCGGCGCCACCCCAACGCGCAGCCGGTGGTGATGATCGTGACCGACGGCGAGCCKACCGCGCACCTGGAGGATTTCGGCGACGGGGCCGAGGCGTTTTTCTACTACCCGCCGCATCCGCGCACCATCGCGCTGACGGTGAAGGGCTTCGACGAGCTGGCCGCACTCGGTGCGCAGTTGACGATCTTCCGCCTCGGCAGCGATCCCGGATTGGCTCGGTTCATCGATCAGGTGGCGCGACGCGTCGGTGGCCGGGTGGTGGTGCCGGACCTGGACGGGCTGGGCGCGGCGGTGGTCGGGGACTACCTGCGGGCCCGCCGCCGCTGATCGGCTCTCAGGCTTGCGCGTGCAATTCGAGCAAAGAAAACGTCTCAGCTGTTCTTGCGTTTTTTGCGCTTGATGCCGACGCTGCCCCACAACGAGAAGCCGCGGATGGTGATGCACGGCGCGCCGGGTGTGCCCTGCTCGCCGACGTGATCGAAGGAACCCATCACGCCGTGGCCGCGGACGGCGACGTTGACCTCCGGCGGCAGCAGAATGGTCTGTCCGCCGAAGATCGAGATCGAGTGGATGTCCACCTCGGGCGAGGTGAAATCGGCGTACCGAAGGTCGATCACACCGCCGCCGAACAGCGCGAATGACGTCAAACGTTTCGGGACATTCCAGCGACCGCGCCGCTCGAAGCCGCTCAGGATGGCCAGCAGCAGCGTCGACGGTGCGGGCTTGCGGGTGCCACCGCAATTGGCGGTGGTGGCGAAGTCCGGCAGATCGGCGGACAGCCGGGCCAGTTCGCCGTGCGTGGTGGCGGCGTAGGCCTTGGCCAACCGCTGCTCGTATTCGTCCATCGACAGCCTGCCCTGGGAGGCGGCGTCGGTCAGCAACTGGGCTACCTGAATGCGCTCGGCGTCGCCGGCGCGGGTCGAGCCGTTCTGCCACGACGAAGTGCTCATTGTTACTGAGCCTACGACTCACGCCGATAAACGCAAGCTCGTCGTCGAAACTGGCAAACGCGAGGAGTTCGCTCACGCCCAGTCGGGCTGGCGTTTCTGCAGGAACGCCAGCATGCCCTCGCGGGCCTCGGCGGAGGTGAACAGTTCGGCGGACTGCGCAGTCAACGCGTCGGCGTGCGCGTCGAACCCAGCGAGGATGCCGGCCGTCGTCAGCGCCTTGGACGCCGCCAGTCCCTGGGGGGAGGCCTTGGCGATATCGGCGGTGAGGGCGTCCACTGCGCCGGCCACGTCGTCGGCGGCCACGGTGATCAACCCGATGTCCGCTGCCTCCTGCGGACCGAACTTCTCCCCGGTCAGGAAGTACCGCCCGGCCGCCCGCGCAGTCAGCTTCGGCAGCAGCGTCAGCGAGATGATCGACGGGGCGACACCGATGCGGGCCTCGGTGAGCGCGAAGGTGCTCTGCGGTCCGGCCACCGCGATATCGCACGCCCCGACCAGTCCCATCCCGCCGGCGCGGACGTGCCCGTCCACGGCGGCGATCACGGGCACCGGCGCCGCCAGGATCGCCCGCAGCAGCCGGGTCATCTCCTGGGCGCGGTCCACCGCGATATCCCCCGGGTCGCGGCCTGCGGCCTCACTGAGGTCCGCGCCCGCACAGAAGGTCCGGCCGGTGTGGCCGAGCACCACCACGCGTGCGCCGGCCGCGATGGCGTCGTCGAAACCTCTGTGCAGTTGCTCGACGAGCGCGGTGGACAGCGCATTGTGGTTGTGCGGCGAGTCCAGCGTCAGCCGGGCCACCCGGCCTTCCAGGGCGTAGTGGACGAGCATCAGTACGACCGAGGCAGGCCCAGCGAGGTCTGCGCGACGAAGTTGAGGATCATCTCCCGGCTCACCGGCGCGATGCGTGCCAACCGGGACGCGGTGAGCACCGAGGCGATGCCGTACTCCTTGGTCAGCCCGTTGCCGCCGAGGGACTGCACGGCCTGGTCGACGGCCCGCACCGAGGCCTCACCCGCGGCGTACTTGGCCATGTTCGCGGACTCGGCGGCACCGAAGTCGTCACCGCTGTCATAGAGTGCGGCGGCCTTCTGCATCATCAGCTTGGCGAGCTCGATCTCGATGTGGTTCTGCGCCAACGGATGCGAGATGCCCTGGTGCGCACCGATGGGTGTCTTCCACACCTGCCGGGTCTTGACGTAGTCGGTGGCCTTGCCGATGGCGAAGCGTCCCATGCCGACGGCGCTGGCCGCACCCATGATGCGCTCGGGGTTCAGCCCGGCGAACAGCTGCGCGATCGCTGCGTCCTCGGAGCCGACCAGCGCGTCGGAGGGCAACCGCACGTCGTCGAGGAACACCTGGAACTGGTACTCGGGACTGAGGATCTCCATCTCGATCTTCGTCCAGGACAACCCGGGGGTGTCGGTGGGCACCACGAACAACGCCGGCTTCAGATTGCCGGTCTTGTGATCCTCGGTGCGGCCGACGACGAGCACCGCCTGGGCCTGGTCGACACCGGAGATGTAGACCTTCTGGCCGGACAGGATCCAGTCGCTGCCGTCGCGGCGCGCGGTGGTGGTGATGCGGTGCGAGTTGGAGCCGGCGTCGGGTTCGGTGATGGCGAAGGCCATCGTGATCGAGCCGTCGGCGATCCCCGGGATCCAGCGCTTCTTCTGCTCGTCGGTGCCGAACTTGCTGATGATGGTGCCGTTAATGGCGGGGGAGACCACCATCATCAGCAGCGGACAGCCGCCCGCCGACATCTCCTCCATCACCATCGACAGCTCGTACATGCCCGCACCGCCGCCGCCGTACTCCTCGGGCAGGTTGACCCCGATGAAGCCGAGTTTGCCTGCCTCCGACCATAGTTCGTCGGTGTGTGCGCCGGCGCGCGCCTTCTCCAGATAGTAGTCCTGGCCGTAGTTGGCGGCCATCGCGGAGACGGCCTTGCGCAGTGCCTGCTGTTCCTCGGTTTCGATGAAGCTGGTCATGATTGATCTCCTTCGGGGTTCTCGATCCGGGCCAGGACGGCTCCGACCTCGACCTGTTGTCCGGGTTGCACATTCAGTTCGGCGAGCACACCGTCGCCCGGTGCGGTGATGGTGTGCTCCATCTTCATGGCCTCCAGCCAGATCAACGGCTGCCCGGAGGTGACGGTGTCTCCTGCCGCGGCGCCCACCCGCACCACCGAGCCGGGCATCGGGGCGAGCAGCGAACCGTGCGCCACCGCGGAGTCCGGGTCCGGGAAACGCGGAAGGCTGGTCAGCCGGGCCGGCCCGATCGGCGAATCGACGAAGACGTCGTCGCCGTAGCGGGCCACGTCGAAGGCCTGCTCAGCGCCATCCACCGACAGCACCACGCGGGAGGGGCTGGTCGACACCACGGTGACGCCCGGGAAGTCGGGCAGCCCGATTCCGTTGCGGCCGAAGCGGTACCGGATGAGCTGTTCTTCATCGGCGGCATCGCGGAATGCCCGGGTCTGGTAGCCCGAGATGAGGTTGCGCCACCCGCTGGGTGCGGGGCCGAAAGCCGTTGCGGTGCCGCGGTTGTGTGCGGCATCGGCGAGTGCGGCGGCCAGCGCCGACAGCGCGGCGGTGTCCGCCGGTCCGGCGGCCAGGTCGGCCAGCCCGTGGGTGTCGAAGAACGCGGTGTCGGTGGCACCGGACAGGAACGCCGGGTGCCGCAGCACGTTGACCAGCAGGTGACGGTTGGTGCCCACCCCGTGGATCCGGGCGCGCGACAGCGCGTCGGCGAGGGTGACTGCGGCTCGCTGGCGGGTCGGCGCGAAGGAGATCACCTTGGCCAGCATCGGGTCGTAGAACACCGACACCTGGGACCCGTCCACGATGCCCGAATCCAGCCGCACCCCGACCCGGCCGAGCGTGCCGAACTCGGTGCGCGCGGCGGGTACCTCGAAATGGTGCACGGCACCGGCCTGCGGCTGCCAGCCCCTGGCCGGATCTTCCGCATAGAGCCGGGCCTCGATCGAATGTCCCTGCGCGGCAGGTGGTTGCGCGGGCAGCGCCACACCGTCGGCCACCTCGATCTGCAACTCGACGAGATCGAGACCGGTGGTCTCCTCGGTGACCGGATGCTCCACCTGCAGTCGGGTGTTCATCTCCAGGAAGAAGAAGTCACCCTGGGACCCCGGATCGGAGCTGGCCATGAATTCGACGGTGCCCGCGCCGGTGTACCCGATCGCGTCGGCGGCGAGCCGGGCGGCCTCGAAGAGCTTGGCGCGCATCCCCGGTGTGCGTTCCACCAGGGGTGAGGGCGCCTCCTCGATGACCTTCTGGTGCCGGCGCTGGATGGAGCATTCGCGCTCGCCGACGGCCCACACGGTGCCGTGCTGATCGGCCATCACCTGGACCTCGATATGGTGACCGGCGGCCAGATAACGTTCACAGAACACCGTCGGATCGCCGAAGGCGGACTGGCTTTCCCGCTGTGCCGCCGCGACTTCGGTGGGCAGCGATGCCAGATCGTGCACCACCCGCATACCGCGGCCGCCGCCACCGGCGGATGCCTTGATCAGCACCGGCAGCTGCGCGGCGGTGACAGTATCGGGATCCAGTTCGGCCAGCACCGGAACGCCGGCGGCGGCCATCAGCTTCTTGGCCTCGATCTTGGATCCCATCGACCGCACCGCTGCCACCGGCGGGCCGATCCAGATCAGCCCGGCGCGCTGCACGGACTCGGCGAAATCCGCGTTCTCGGAGAGGAATCCGTAACCCGGATGGATGGCGTCGGCACCGGCCTTGTGCGCGGCGGCGATGAGCTGACCGGTGTCCAGATAGCCGTTGCGGCCCTCCAGGCGTACCCGCACATCGGCCTCGGCGACGTGCGGGGACGCGGCGTCGGGATCGGTGTACACCGCGACGGTGCCGATGCCGAGGCGACGGCAGGTGGTGAACACCCGGCGGGYGATCTCGCCGCGGTTGGCGACGAGGACTCGTGTGATCATGCGTTTACGCCCTCACATCCGGAAGACGCCGAAGTTCGACGTCCCCTCGATCGGTCCGCTCGCGATGGCGGACAGGCACATTCCGAGCACGGTGCGGGTGTCCCGCGGGTCGATGACACCGTCGTCGTAGAGCCGGCCGGACAGGAACATCGGCAGGGATTCGGCCTCGATCTGCGCCTCGACCGCGGCGCGCAACGCGGCGTCGGCGGCCTCGTCGACCTGCTGGCCGCGCGCCTCCGCGGCGGCCCGGCTGACGATGGACAGCACGCCGGCCAGCTGCGTCCCGCCCATCACCGCGGATTTCGAACTGGGCCAGGCGAACAGGAAACGCGGATCGTAGGCGCGCCCGCACATGCCGTAATGGCCGGCCCCGTAGGACGCCCCGATCAGCAGCGAGATGTGCGGCACTCCTGAGTTGGAGACGGCGTTGATCATCATCGATCCGTGTTTGATCATGCCGCCCTCCTCGTACGCCTTGCCGACCATGTAGCCGGTCGTGTTGTGCAGGAACAGCAATGGCGTGTTCGCCCGGTTTGCCAGCTGGATGAACTGGGTGGCCTTCTGCGACTCCTCGGAGAACAGCACGCCGCGGGCGTTGGCGAGGATGCCGACCGGATAGCCGTAGAGCGTGGCCCAGCCGGTGACCAGCGACGAACCGTAGAGCGGTTTGAACTCGTCGAAATCCGAACCGTCCACGATGCGGGCGATGACGTCGCGCGGGTCGAACGGGATGCGCAGGTCGGCTCCGACGATGCCGAGCAGTTCCTCGGCGTCGTATGCGGGTTCGACGACCGGGACCGGCACCGGGCCCTGTTTGCGCCAGTTGAGCCGCGCCACGATGCGCCGTCCGATGCGGATGGCGTCGAGCTCGTCGTTGGCCAGGTAGTCACCCAATCCGGAGGTGCGGGCGTGCATCTCGGCGCCACCCAGGGACTCGTCGTCGGATTCCTCGCCGGTGGCCATCTTGACCAGCGGGGGACCGGCGAGGAACACCTTGGAGCGTTCTCTGATCATCACCACGTGATCGGACATGCCGGGCACATAGGCGCCGCCGGCGGTGGAGTTGCCGAAGACCAGTGCGATGGTGGGGATCCCGGCCGCCGACAGCCGGGTCAGATCGCGGAACATCTGCCCGCCCGGGATGAAGATCTCCTTCTGGGTGGGCAGGTCGGCGCCGCCGGATTCCACCAGGGATATCACCGGAAGCCGGTTCTCCATGGCGATCTGGTTGGCACGCAGGATCTTCTTCAACGTCCATGGGTTGCTGGTGCCGCCCTTGACGGTGGGGTCGTTGGCCACGATCAGGCACTCGACACCCCCGACGGCACCGATGCCAGTGACGACGCTGGCGCCCACCGTGAAATCGCTGCCCCAGGCGGCCAGCGGGCTCAGCTCCAGGAACGGGGCGTCCGGGTCCAGCAGCAGTTCGACGCGTTCGCGTGACGTCAGCTTGCCCCGGGCATGGTGGCGGTCGACGTATTTGGTGCCGCCGCCGGCCAGGCTGCGCTCATGTTCTCCTGCCAGCTCGGCGAGCTTGACCGACATGGCGTCGGCGGCCTCGCCGTACCCGGCTGCGCGCGGATCCAGGGTCGATTTGAGTCTCGTCATTGCAGGCCCATCGTCTTGGCTGCCAGCGCGGTGAGGATCTCTGTGGTGCCGCCGCCGATGCCCAGGATGCGCATGTCGCGGTACTGGCGCTCGACCTCGGATTCGGCCATATAGCCCATCCCGCCGAACAATTGGACGGCCTGGTTGGCCACCCATTCGCCGGCCTCCACGGCGGTGTTCTTGGCGAAGCAGACCTCGGTGATCAGGTTCGTCTCACCCGCCATTTCACGCTCCACCAGCCGGTGGGTGTACACCCGCGCCACATCGATGCGACGCGCCATGTCGGCCAGGGTGTTCTGCACGGCCTGCCGGGAGATCAGTGGACGGCCGAAGGTCTCGCGGTCGCGGCACCACTGCACGGTCAGGTCCAGGCAGCGCTGCGCGCTGGCATAGGCCTGCGCGGCCAGTCCCACGCGTTCGGAGACGAAGGCGCCGGCGATCTGCACGAAGCCGGTGTTCTCCGCCCCCACCAGGTTGGCGGCCGGCACCCGCACATCGGTATAGGACAGCTCCGCGGTATCGCTGGAGCGCCAGCCCATCTTCTCCAGCTTACGGCTGACCTCGAAGCCCGGAGTGTTCTTGTCCACCAACAGGAGTGACACCCCGGCCGCGCCCGGTCCGCCGGTGCGCACCGCGGTCACCACGTAATCGGCGCGCACCCCGGAGGTAATGTAGGTCTTGGCGCCGTTGACGATGAAATCGTCTCCGTCCCGGACCGCTTTGGTGGTCAGGTGCCCGACATCGGAGCCGCCGCCGGGTTCGGTGATGGCCAGTGACCCGATGAGATCGCCGCGCAAGGTGGGGCGCACGTAGGTGTCGATGAGGCGCTGATCGCCGGAGGCGATCATGTGCGGCACCGCGATGCCGCAGGTGAACAGTGAGGCGAAGGTGCCGCCGGGCACGCCGGCCTGGTGCAGTTCCTCGCAGATGATCACCGCGTCGGCGCTGTCGCCGCCTCCGCCGCCCACCGATTCCGGGTAGGGCGCGCCGAGCAGCCCGGCCGCGCCGGCCTTGACGTGCAGTTCGCGGGGCAGTTCACCGGTGCGTTCCCAGTCCTGCGCGTAGGGCAGGATCTCGCGTTCGGCGAACGCCCGCACCGTCTTTCGCAGATCGTCACGTTCTGGGGCGTGCCAGATATCGGTCACAAAGACAACAGCCTTTCCGGGATGTCGACATGTCGAGATCTCAGCCATTCGCCGAGACCTTTGGCCTGCGGATCGAATCGGGCCTGATAGGCGACACCCTGTCCGAGGATGTCCTCGATGACGAAGTTCACCGCCCGCAGCCGGGGCAGCAGATGCCGCGTCACCGGCAGACCGGCCGTCTCGGGGAGCAGTTCGCGCAGCTTCTCTACGGTCAAAGTATGTGCCAGCCAATCCCATTCGGGATCGCTGCGCACCCACACCCCGACATTGGCGGAGCCGCCCTTGTCGCCGCTGCGGGCGCCGGCGATGCGGCCCAGGGGTGCCCGGACGGTGGGGCCCGACTCTGCCGGCTCGGGGAGCGCGGGTGCCTCGGCGGGTTCGACCGCCAGCGTCTCGGCTGCCGGGGCGATGTCCACCCGGGTGCCGTCGGTCAGCACGGCGACGTGCGGGACCGCGGCGGCGTCGACGAAGCCCGGGGTGAACACGCCGTACACCTGGCCGTCCCCGGGCGGCGCCGTCGAGGTGAAGCCCGGGTAGCTGGCCAGGGCCAGTTCCACTGCGGCGGAGGAGAACTGCCGCCCGACGACCTTCGGGTCCTGGTCGCGGACGACGCAGTGCAGCAGCGCGCTGGCGGCTTCCTCGGTGTCGGCGTCGGGATGATCGGTGCGGGCCAGCGTCCACTGCAGCTCGGCGGGCCGGACCGTGAGGTGGCTTTCCAGCTGGGACCTGATCAGCGCGGCCTTGGCCTCGATGTCCAGGCCGGTCAGCACGAACGAGGTGGCATTGCGGAATCCGCCGATGCTGTTCAGCGAGACCTTCAGCGTCGGGGGCGGAGCCTCGCCGCGCACCCCGCTCACCCGGACCCGATCGGGACCGGCTGCGGTGACCGAGACCGAATCCATGCGCAGCGTGACGTCCGGATTCGGGTAGCGCGCACCGGCGATCTCGTAGAGCAGCTGGGCGGTGACGGTGTCGGTGCTGACCAGTCCGCCGGTCCCGGGGTGCTTGGTGATGATCGAGGAGCCATCGGCGGCGATCTCGGCGATCGGGAAGCCGGGATGGTTCAGGTCGGGTACCTCGTTGAAGAACGAGAAGTTGCCGCCGGTGGCCTGGGCGCCGCACTCGATGATGTGGCCGGCCGCGACCGCGCCGGCCAGCGCGTCGTAGTCCGTGCGGGTCCAGCCGAAGTGGGCGGCGGCCGGTCCGACGATCACCGAGGCGTCGGTGACCCTGCCGGTGACGACGACGTCGGCGCCGGCGGTCAGGCACTCGACGATGCCCCAGGCGCCCAGGTAGGCGTTGGCGGCCAGCACGCCTGGGAACCCGAGCTCGTCGGCCCGCGCGATGAGGTCGTCGCCCTCGACATGGGCCACGTTCACCGTCAGTCCGAGGCGGTCGGCGAGGTCGCGCACCGCGGTGGAGAGTGCTCGCGGGTTCAGGCCGCCGGCGTTGGCGACGATCTTCACGCCCTTGTCCAGGGCGAGTCCGAGGGTGTCTTCGAGCTGGCGCAGGAACGTCTTGGCGTAGCCGAGTTCGGGGTTCTTGGCCCGGTCGCGGGCCAGGATCAGCATGGTCAGTTCGGCCAGGTAGTCGCCGGTGAGGTAGTCGAGCTCACCACCTTCGAGYATCTCGCGCATGGCCGCGATGCGGTCACCGTAGAACCCCGAGCAGTTGCCGATCCGGACTGCTGCAGACTGCACCCATCACTCCCATCGCACTCCGACCAACCGGTAGGTAGGTTACTCGGTACCGACGGTATCGCGTCAAGGGGTGGGCCCCGATCGGTGCGTTGTTTCAGTCTCGCGCAGCAGCCGGGCCGAAAGGCGGAAACCGCGCATGTGTTTCGCGCTGAGGCGTGCGGTTTGGAGGCATCCGGCGGTGCGGGCTATTCTGTAGTGCAAATTGCCGTCGCTGTTCGCTGCGCGGCGGAAACCCGCAAGAGGAGATCTCCAACATGGCTGTGCCCAAGCGCCGGATGTCGCGCTCGAACACCCGTAGCCGCCGGTCGCAGTGGAAGACCGAGGCCGTCGGCCTGGTCAACGTCGCTGTGGGTGGCCAGCAGCGCAAGGTGCCGCGTCGCCTGCTCAAGGCCGCTCGCCTTGGCCTGGTCGACCTCGACCGCAAGTAACCGCTGCGCTGGATGTCGCCTGGCCGTTGCGGCTCCGTGCGGCGCGCCTCTCAGGTCGCTCTCAGATAGAGGGATGACACTGTGGCTGTGCGCATTCT
>NZ_JBFUKN010000077.1:0-31115 GCF_056400845.1 Mycobacterium sp. P4_H6
CGCAGGGAGTTGATGAAGTCGTTGGTGAATTCCTCTGTGGAGACGTATTTCACGCGCATCCCGGGAAAGAGCCGTTGCGCGTAGTTGCCGGCCGCGTGCAGCAGATGTGTCTTGCCCAGGCCGGACTCACCCCAGATGAACAACGGGTTGTAGGCCCGCGCGGGTGCTTCGGAGATGGCGAGGGTGGCGGCGTGGGCGAAGCGGTTGGAGGCGCCGATGACGAACGTCTCGAAGGTGTAGCGCCGGTTGAGGCTGACGGCGTTGGCTTCCGGGGCGGCCGGCTGGGACCGGTTGAAGTACGTCGGCCAGCTGGCTTCCGCACTGGCGAGGGCCTCGCCGTCCTCGTCGACCTCTTCGTTGTCGGTCGCGTGCGGTTCGTCGTGCCCGGATGCGGCCTCGGGCTCCGGAACGTCCTCGGGACCGGGAGTGGCGATGCGGACGCCGAGTTCCACCCGTTGGCCGAGTTGGCGGCTGAGTGCGGTGACGATCGGTTCGCGCAGTCGTTCGATCTCGTTCTGGACGAACGCGGAGGGCACCGACAGCAGAGCAAATCCCTCGGTGATGACCAGGGGCTTGACGAGTTTCAGCCAGGCACGTTGCTGTGCGGTGAGAAGTTGCTCACGTGGGCCGCCGTTGACGGTCTCGCCGAACGGTGTCTCCCCATTGAGTTCGGAGATGACGTTGTTCCAGACGGTGACGAACGAGGAATCGGGGTCCGCGGTCAACGACGCCTACCCCCTAACGGCTTCCTCGGGATGTCCCGGGGGGCGACGATAACAAACTGTCCACATAGTTATCCACAGACTGTGGACAGTAATCAGTAGTAATCATCGCGCTATCTGTGGGCGTGGATCCCGTGTCGGAGCTCATCACATACCGATTGTGGTCTGCGGGCTCCCGGCCGGTGTCGTCCTCGCTCTGGTTCCGGCGCCGTTCCACTTCGAAACGGCATTGCGAAAAGCTAACAGTTTTCTCTCGGAGTGCCAACCGTTCTGCAACATTGCCGACAGGTTCCTCACAGGCAAGGCAAAGTTGGTGACTGATGTGGCTTTTGTTACCGGGTGAGGCTGAGTTCGGGCCGACTGCGAGCGGGTCTGGCCAGGTTTGACCCAGGCAAATCTCGTCAGTACCCTCGAACAGTCGCCCGCACGTGGCGATACGGCTGCGACTCGGTGGTTCTCTTGAGAACCGCAGAGGTGCCGCGCCGGCAAGATGGATGAGCTTACCAACGGTGGCTGCGTCCTCGGCTGCCATGACTGTCATGGTGACCGAGGTTGTCGACACCAGACCGAACGAGGAGAAACAGCCGTGGCCAAGGGCAAGCGGACTTTCCAGCCGAACAACCGCCGCCGGGCCCGTGTGCACGGTTTCCGGTTGCGTATGCGTACGCGTGCAGGCCGCGCGATCGTGTCCGGCCGCCGTAGCAAGGGCCGCCGTTCCCTGACTGCGTGATTCGACGCAGGGTTCAGGGCAGTGCTTCCGGCCCGGTACCGGATGACACGGTCTACTGATTTCGGTGTCACGGTTCGCCAAGGAGTACGGGCGGTTCAGCCCGATCTCGTCGTGCATGCGTTGCACGACGGGCTTCCTGACGGCTCTGATGACGGACCCAAGATAGGCCTCGTGGTGTCCAAATCGGTCGGCTCCGCGGTGCAACGTCACCGTGTCTCACGCCGGCTGCGTCATGCGGCCTTTCACCTCATCAACGATGACGCGACCGATCTCGGTCCACGCGCTCGTGTGGTGATCCGTGCGTTGCCGGGCAGCCGGGACGCCATCTCGGCCCGCCTCGAATCCGAACTTCGGGCGGCGCTGAAGAAGACCCGCACCCCCAAGCCGAGCCGACCGTGACCCGGTGGGCCGCCGGCGGCGTGATCTTCGTGATCCAGCTGTATCGGACGATGATTTCTCCGCTGCGCTTGCCGTCGTGCCGGTTCACCCCCACCTGTAGTGAGTACGCCGTGGATGCGTTGTCCGAATACGGGTTGATCCGCGGCGGCTGGCTGGCCGCGGTGAGGTTGGCCAAATGCGGTCCATGGCACCGTGGCGGATGGGACCCGATACCCGAGCGCGGCGACAAGACCGGCGATAAGACTTCTGTGGAAGTCGTCAGGAGCGATTCCGTTGTTTAACTGGTTCAGCCTCGACATCATCTATTACCCGGTGTCGGCGATCATGTGGGTTTGGTACAAGGCGTTCGCCTTCATCCTCGGGCCCACGAACTTCTTCGCCTGGGCGCTGTCGGTGGTGTTCCTGGTGTTCACGCTGCGCGCGATTCTGTACAAGCCGTTCGTGAAGCAGATCCGCACGACCCGGCAGATGCAGGAACTGCAGCCGCAGATCAAGGCGCTGCAGAAGAAGTACGGGAAAGACCGCCAGCGGATGGCGCTGGAGATGCAGAAGCTGCAGAAGGAACACGGATTCAATCCGATCCTCGGGTGCCTGCCGATGCTGGCACAGGTGCCGGTGTTCCTGGGTCTGTTCCACGTGCTGCGCTCGTTCAACCGGACCGGCCACAACTTCGGCGAACTCGGCCTCGATCTGGAACTGAACAAAGAGCTGCCCAACTATGTGTTCAGCGCGGTGGATGTTCAGCACTTCCTGCAGGCGAACCTGTTCGGTGCTCCGCTGGGTGCCACGATGATCCAGTCGGAGAGCAGCTGGCAGGCGTTCATCGGTTTCGATGTGAGCCGCATCGCGATCATCGGCGTGGGTGTGCCGCTGATGATCCTCGCCGGCATCGCGACCTACTTCAACAGTCGCGCGTCGGTGGCCCGCCAGAGTCCCGAAGCCGCCGCCAATCCGCAGACCGCGATGATGAACAAACTGGCGCTGTACGTGTTCCCGCTCGGTGTTGTCGTCGGTGGCCCGTTCCTGCCGCTGGCGATCATCTTGTACTGGGTCTCGAACAACGTGTGGACCTTCGGTCAGCAGCATTACGTGTTCGGCAAGATCGAGCAGGAAGAAGAAGCCAAGAAGGCCGAGGCCCTCGAACGGCGAAACGCGAATGCTCCCGCACCCGGCAAAAAGCCGAACAAGGCGCGCAAGGTGGCGAAGGATCCGGCGGCAGACGATGTGGACGGCACGTCACCCGCGAAGTCGGCGAAAGAACTCACCGAGCCGGAGACGGCCGTGGAGGCCGCCGGCAACTCAGAGACATCTGCCCCCACGGGCAGAAACAACGATGCGTCCAACGGAACGCCGGGGGGCACTCCGCGGCCGGGCGCACGGCCCAAGAAGCGCAAGCGCTAGAAGCCAAGCCGAGAGCCGATCGACCCGGGAACCCACCGGGGGCGGACGTGGCGAAGTAAGGAGAACACGGATATGACTGACGCCGAAACCACCGAGCGCACGGACGCCGCGCCCGAGGACAGCGAGCTGGTGACCGAAGAAGCGGCGGACGACGCTCCCGCCGAGGATCTGGAAGATCGTCTCGTCGCGGAGGGAGAGATCGCCGGTGACTATCTGGAGGAGTTGCTGGACCTCCTGGACTTCGACGGTGACATCGATCTGGACGTCGAGGGTGACCGCGCGATCGTGAGCATCGACGGAGGCAGCGACCTGAACAAGTTGGTCGGTCGCAAGGGTGAGGTGCTCGACGCCCTCCAGGAGCTGACCCGGCTGGCGGTGCACCAGAAGACCGGCGAACGCAGTCGACTGATGCTGGACATCGCCCGGTGGCGCCGCCGCCGCCGCGACGAGCTGGCGGCGCTTGGCGACAAGATCGCCCAGCGGGTCCTGGAGTCCGGAGAGCGCGAGGAGCTGTCGCCGATGACTCCGTTCGAACGCAAGATCGTGCACGACGCTGTGGCCGCCGTTGACGGTGTCCGCAGCGAGAGCGAAGGTGCGGAGCCGTCGCGCCGCGTCGTCGTGCTGCCCGCGTGATGCGCTTAGTTACACGCATGTAGTTCTAGCGACAAGTTCAGGGCCGTCGGCCTGGAGCGCAACCGGAGGATGTTTCACGTGAAACATGGCGAACTGAGTCCGGCGCCCCAGTCGGCGGCTCTTTGCTTTGGCGAGGGTTTGGCGGTGGCGCGGCAGTACGGAGAGATCCTCGCCGGTGCCGGGATCGAACGTGGTCTGCTGGGCCCGTCCGAAGTCGAGCGGCTATGGGAGCGCCATCTGCTCAACAGCGCGGCCATGGCCGAACTGTTCGAGCCGGGGGAGCGGGTCGCCGACATAGGAAGTGGCGCCGGTCTACCCGGTATACCGTTGGCGATAGCGCGGCCCGATCTGAAGGTGACGCTGATCGAACCGCTGCTGCGCCGCAGCGAGTTCTTACGAGAAGCGATCGATGAACTCGGTCTTGATGTCGCGGTGATCCGGGGCCGGGCCGAAGATCGATCGGTGCGCGATGAGGCCGGGGAGATGGATGCGGTGGTGTCGCGCGCGGTCGCCTCGCTCGACAAACTGTCGCGCTGGAGTCTGCCGCTGCTGCGCACCGGCGGACGGATGTTGGCACTGAAGGGGGAACGTGCCGTGGATGAGATCGAGGAGCACCAGCGAGCGTTGAGTTCGCTTGGAGCCACAGAGGTGAAGGTGGTGAGATGTGGCGTGGACTTTCTACAGCCACCCGCCACCGTGGTGGTCGCACGACGCGGAGCGGTTGCCTCGCGACCCGGCAGGAGGAAACGATGAAGTTCGGCAGGGGTAATCGCGGGAACGCGAGCAATCAGCCGTCCGCCGGCGACGTTGTCCCCAGCGACGATGTTTCACGTGAAACATGGACTCCGGCGGCGGGCACCTGGAAGGGTGACCAGGTGGCCGACACCCCCATCGCCGCCGAGGCCGAGCGCGCCACCCGGCTGCTGCACAAGCGCTACGGAGAACTGCCGCGACCGGATCGCCAGCGAGTGTTCACCATCGCGAACCAGAAGGGCGGCGTCGGGAAGACGACCACGGCGGTCAACGTTGCGGCCGCGTTGGCACTCCAGGGACTGCAGACCTTGGTGATCGATCTCGACCCGCAGGGCAATGCCAGCACGGCCTTGGGTATCGAACACCGGCAGGGCACCCCGTCTTCCTATGAAGTCCTGATCGGCGAGATCCCGCTCGAGACGGCCCTGCAACGCAGTCCACACAACGAGCGCCTTTACTGCGTGCCGGCGACCATCGATCTGGCGGGCGCCGAGATTGAACTCGTCAGCATGGTCGCCCGCGAGGGGCGGCTGCGGTCCGCACTGGCCGGACTGAAGGAACACAGCTTCGACTACGTCTTCATCGACTGCCCGCCATCGCTGGGCCTGTTGACCATCAATGCGCTCGTCGCGGCACCTGAGGTGCTCATCCCGATCCAGTGCGAGTACTACGCACTCGAGGGGGTGGGCCAGTTGCTGCGCAACATCGAGATGGTCAAGGCGCATCTCAATCCCGACCTGGACGTCACCACCGTCGTACTCACGATGTACGACGGGCGGACCCGACTGGCCGATCAGGTGGCCGAGGACGTCCGCGCGCACTTCGGCGACAAGGTGCTCCGGTCCGTGATTCCGCGCAGCGTGAAGGTCTCGGAGGCGCCTGGATACGGGATGACGATTCTGGATTACGACCCGGGTTCACGTGGAGCAATGAGCTACCTCGACGCCAGCCGGGAGATCGCCGAACGCGGGAGAACCAAGGGCGGCCCACGGGAATGAGCAGTAGCGTTTTCGGCGGGCACGGGCCGGCCGTCCCGGAAGCCCGGTTGTACGCGCAGTACTTTGGTAGCGAGAGAATCCACGTAGGGGGACAGGCAGCATGAACCAGGCGAAGAAACGCAGTGGCTTGGGTCGCGGCCTGGCGTCCCTGATCCCCACCGGCCCGGCAGAGGGTGAAGCGCTGGGAGGTCCGCGGATCGGCGACGCCACTGCCGACATCCTGATGGGTGGCGCACCGGCACCGGCACCCGTTTCCGACAACGGCGCCGAGGTGCCCGCGACATCGGAGTTCGGTGCGGTGTACCGGGAGATCGACCCCGGGCAGATCGACCCCAATCCGCGCCAGCCGCGGCAGGTCTTCGATGAGGAGGCACTGTCCGAACTGGTGCACTCGATCCGCGAATTCGGCGTCATGCAGCCGATCGTGGTGCGGGCGGTGCCCGCCGACGGGTCGACGCGCTATCAGCTCGTGATGGGGGAGCGCCGGTGGCGCGCGACCCAGCAGGCAGGTCTGGCCACGATCCCGGCGATCGTCCGGGAGACCGCGGACGACAGCATGTTGCGCGACGCATTGCTGGAGAACATCCACCGCGCGCAGCTGAATCCGTTGGAAGAGGCGGCCGCCTATCAGCAGCTGCTCGACGAGTTCGGCGTCACCCACGATGAACTGGCCTCGCGCATCGGACGCTCGCGACCACTGATCTCCAACATGATTCGCCTGCTGCGCCTGCCGATCCCGGTGCAGCGCCGCGTCGCCGCCGGCGTGCTGTCGGCGGGGCATGCACGGGCGCTGCTATCCCTGGACGGTGGTCCGGAGAAGCAGGAGGAGCTGGCCGCGCGGATCGTGGCGGAAGGTCTGTCGGTGCGCGCCACCGAGGAAGCCGTCACGCTGGCCAATCGCAACGGACCGAGCGATCCGCCGGCGCCCCGACGCAAACCGATCCAGATGCCGGGTCTGCAGGACGTTGCTGAACAGCTCTCCACGGCCTTCGATACGCGCGTCACTGTGAGCTTGGGCAAACGCAAGGGCAAGATTGTGGTGGAATTCGGCTCGGTCGACGATCTGCAGCGCATCGTCGAACTGATGAACTCCGCGAAGCAGTAACGGTCGCAAAAATGACCGATTCCGCGTTGCACGCCCAGGACCAGAGACACAGGCGAATTACGTCACTGTGACGCTGGATCCGCGGAAGCTCGCTGAAACATCGCTTCGGAAAGGAGATGTCATGCGTAACAACATATTTGACGTCACAGGCCGATTCGGTGAACTTAGCCAGGCTCGGTGGGCCGAGCGGAGTGCCTTCTCCTATCCTGGAGTGGCATCCGTGCGCGCCGGAACCATGTGAAGGTTGGGGAGTCGAAGTGTCAGCACGAATCAGCCCGCTGCGGCTCGAGGCATTCGAGCAGTTACCGAAGCATGCGCGGCGATGCGTGTTCTGGGAAGTCGATCCGTCCACCCTTGGCGGTGACGATCACCTCGCCGATCCCGAATTCGAGAAGGAAGCCTGGCTGTCGATGGTCATGCTCGAGTGGGGATCGTGCGCGCAGTTGGCGATCCGCAGCGCGGTCGAACCGGGGGAGCAGGATTCTGGTCGCCCCGAGTTCTTCAACGACGAGTCCTGTCTCGGCTACGTCTTCTACGCACCCCCCGGCGCGGTACCGCGCGCCCGGAAGTTTCCGACCGGACCGGTCAGCGCCGATGCCGTGCTGCTGACGTCGATCGGGCTGGAGTCCGCCGACGACGGCGACAATCTCTCGCGCGGGCTGATCACCGCAGTGGTCGCAGATCTGGTGCGCCGTGGTGTCCGCGCGCTAGAGGCATTCGCGCGGACCCCGTTGGCGGACGATCTGTGTCCGGAGTCGGGCGTCCCCACCGATCTGGAACAGGTGATCGAAGTACTCGGCGACTGCTCGGCGGGCCAGTGCATCATCGATGCCAATCTGCTCATCGAGATGGGTTTCGAGGTCGTGGCACCGCACCCGTACTTTCCGCGCCTGCGCCTCGAGCTCGAACAGGGCTTGGGATGGAAGGCGGATGTCGAGGCCGCCCTCGAGCGTCTGCTGGAGAGTGCGCGACTGCAGGCTCCGGTCGGCGCGGCCGCGTTTGGGTGAGAACCGCCGGTCGGCATACCTGCTCGTCGCGGCCCTGATCCTGGCGGCATGCTTCTTCCTGGCACCGGCGACCTTGGCCGGTGGCGATTTCGGGGCGTTGACCGATGGGGACCTGGTCGAGTCCGCTTTTCGCGTGGAGCTGGTCGCGTCGTGGCGGTCGGGCGATCAGGCCATGACCCCAGGCCTGATCCACCTCATCGACTACTGGCGGCGATACCACGCCATCAAGATCGTGATCGCCACCGCTCTGCTGGCTGTGCTTGTCGCACTCGGTGTTTCACGCCGACCGGGGGCGCTCCGTTACGTGCTCGGCGCTCTGGTTCTCTTTGCTCTCATGCTGGTGATGGTGAACGTCCAGGCGACGGCGGCTCCGTTGACCGCGCTGCTGCAGGCGCTGCCGATGCCCGACGGCGCGCAGACGGCCCGTACCTATGACGAGATCGGGCAGGCCCTCGCCGGGCGGCGGTCCGCACCGGTGCTCGACGCCCTGGTGGTCAGTTTCGGCCGGTATCACGCCGTGATGGCCATCGAAACAGCTGTCGTAGCACTGGGATTCGTGATCTGCAGTGGGTGGGCCTGGCGGCAGTCCGCACGGTTACCGGGGACCATCTCGGCGCTACTCGCGGTCGGTCTGCTGGTCGTCACCGCCGCGAGCACGCGCGTGAGCCTGGACGCGGTGTCGGCATTGCCGCCGTATTTCGCCGGTTAGCGCCCGGCCTGCTCGACGGACAGTTCGTGGGCCAGCAGTTCGGCGAACGTGAAGGTGCCCGTCGGCCGATCGTTCTTGCCGAGCAGGTAGAGGCGCTTCACCGCGGCCAGCATGCCCTCGGCGATGGCGTCGCGAGACTGGCTGGTGGCCAGCAGCGCGCGGTCCTGCGAGTTCGTGACATAGCCCAAATCCACCTGGACGGTAGGCATCCGGGTCAACCGCAACAGATCCCAGGTGCGGCCGTGAACCCGGCAATCACTGGATCCGGTGCGCGCCACGAGTTCTCGCTGGATGAAATCGGCGAGGTTGCGTCCGATGGTGGACACCGAACCGTGCGAATTGCCGAAATGGAACGAGGCCACACCATTTGCCAACGGGCTGCGGTGGCTGGTGCAGCGCAGGCTGATCATCAAGTCTGCGCCAACGGTATTGGCGGTGGCGGCGCGCTCGGCATCGGTGGGGCTCTGACCGGCCGGCCGGGACAGGAACGTGTCCATCCCGATGGCCGTCATCCGGCCTTCGAGCCGGCTGGCCAAGTCCCACAGGATATCTGCCTCGCTGAGCGGGCCTTCGGGTCCCTGGATGATGGCACCGAGGTCGTCTCCGCCGCGGCCCGGATCGATGATGACCCGCTTTCCGGACAGCCGCGGGCCGGAGCGACGAACCAACTCCTCTTCGCGGATGGCGTGCGGCGAACCGCCAGTCACCCGGGAACCCAGGAAGTACAAGGAACGCAACGTTTCCGGACCGCAGATACCGTCCGGGAACAACCCGTACTCGCGCTGGAAGAACATCAGCGAGTTGTGGGTCTGCAGGCCGAAATGTCCGTCGACCAGTCCGGTGTAGAAGCCGAGATCCTGCAGGCGGGCCTGCAGGGTGGCGACGTCATCGCCGTACATCGGCGCCCCGAACTGATGCGACAACGTTCGGGCACCGAGTTGGTAGGAGGCCTCGCGCAGCGCACGCGAGGTCGCCTCACCCACCATTCCATCGACCAGCAGACCACGCTGCTGCTGGAAAGCGCGCACCGCATGGTCGAGATCGGCGTCGAAGACGTCCACCGCGACATGCCTGCCGGTGCTCAGGTCGGCCTCGGGGCTGTTGACCAGCCCCAGACCCGCCAGAGCCGACCTGATCTCGATGACCGCGCTTCCCCGGTCGCCGCGACGCAGAATCGACATACCTGGCCTTTCAGACACGCTGCACCGCCCGCAGGACGCCGACGGTTGCAGTTCGGACTGTCAGTATTGTCTCAGATGCCCGCGAAAATCCGGAAAACCCGGGAGTGTGATTCGGGAGAGCGGTGCGCCGTCAGGCGTGCTCGGCGATCTCTTTCAGCAGGGCGGCCTTGCCCTTGGCGCCGACGATACGCTTGACCGGTTCACCATCCTTGAACAGGATCAATGTCGGGATCGACACCACCTGGAAGTCCCGCGCGGTAGCCGGATTGGCGTCCACGTCGAGCTTGACCACCTTCAGTTCGCCGGCCTTCTCGGAGGCGATCTCCTCGAGCACCGGGGCGATCATCTTGCACGGGCCGCACCAGGTGGCCCAGAAATCGACCAGCACCGGAGTGGAACTGGTCAGCACATCCTGGGAGAAGGAGTCGTCGGTTACGACGGCAGTAGCGGAGTTCTCGGTCATCGGATCTTCCTAACTGGTGTGGGGTCTATTCTTCTGTCGGAGCGGGGAATTCGGTGAGCCAACGCTCAGCGTCGATGGCAGCCGAACAGCCCGAACCGGCGGCGGTGATGGCCTGCCGGTAGGTGTGGTCCACCAGATCACCGGCGGCGAACACGCCTTCGAGCGATGTCGCGGTGGTGCGGCCCTGGACCTGCACGTAGCCGTCCTCGTCGACGCCGACCTGCCCGCGGACCAGATCCGAACGCGGGATGTGGCCGATCGCCACGAACACGCCGGTCACCGCGAGCTTCGATTCCTCACCGGTTACGGTGTCCTGCAACCGAATTCCGGTGACCTTGGGATCGCCCTCGATCTCGGTGATCGCGCTGTTGGTCAGGAAGGTGATCTTGTCGTTGGCCAGGGCGCGGTCCAGCATGATCTTCGACGCGCGGAACTCCTCGCGGCGGTGGATCAGCGTGACGCTGCGGGCGAACTTGGTGAGGAAGATCGCTTCCTCCATCGCCGAATCGCCGCCGCCGACCACCGCAATGTCCTGGTCGCGGAAGAAGAAGCCGTCGCAGGTGGCACAGGTGCTGACACCCAGCCCGATGCGTTCCGTCTCGCCGGGAGCACCGAGTTGGCGCGCGGCCGCACCCATCGCCAGGATCACCGAGCGGGCGCGGTGAGTTTCGTCACCGACGGTGACGGTCTTGATCGGACCCGTGAGGTCGACCTCGTCGACGTCTTCCATCCGCAGATCGGCACCGAAACGCAGCGCCTGCTCGCGCATCTCTTCCATCAGATTGGGACCGGTGATGCCTTCGCGGAACCCCGGGTAGTTCTCCACCTCGGTGGTCGTCATCAACGCACCACCGAACTGGATACCTTCGAACACCAACGGATGCAGTTGGGCCCGCGCGGTGTAGACCGCCGCGGTGTACCCGGCCGGGCCTGAGCCGATGATGATCACGTCGTGAATGGGGGACGTGACCTCAGAAGTGGTGGACATCCTGGATATCCCAGCCTTTCTGCCGTTTACACGGCCGTTTGTTCAAACATCAGGGTAGGCCCGGGTGTTCCCGGGTGCGGTCGTCGGGGCACGGACTAGGGGCGCGGTAACTCCGTCCGGGCCAGCACCCCGGTGCCGGCGGCCGGACAATCCGGTGCCACCACCACGGCCACGACGGCGGACGGGTCTGCGGCGGGCAATACCAGCAGCACGGCCGGTCGTGTGCCCAGCGTCACCGGTGCGGCGCCCAGGATCCGCGTCTGCGCGGAGTGGTCCAGGCTGTTCAGGCAGGGTTGCGGGTCGCGCAGCGGTCCCAGTTCGGGCGGTCGCTGCAGCAACTGGATGATCTGCGCGTCGGTCAGGGGCATCGCGGAGGCACGTGCGGTGAGGTGCCGGGCGCTGGTCCCCGGGGCGCGGGAGAAACCCGGGTCGGCCTCCTCGTCGCCGGACACGGCGAACACCCCGATACCGAGGGCCAGCACGCCGGCCAGCGCGCCGGTGCCGGCGGCCACCCGGCGCCAGCGCAGCGCAGGCCGATGCTGCCGGTGGTGCCCGGTGCCCGGGGGAACCACCCGGTGGGGAGCGTTGCGCTGCACCCACCCATCATCGCGCGGCCACGCCCGCTTCGGCCGTAACCGCCGCCGTGCACAGATGCCCCAACGTGCCGGCCAGCTTGCTCCGGGCCCGCGCCCGGCGGCTCTTCACGGTGCCCTCGGGCACCCCCAGCATCCGGGCGGCCTCGGCCACCGAGAACCCCTGCATGTCGACGGCGACGATGGCCGCCCGCTGCTCGACCGGCAGGCGCATGAGCGCCCGTTCGATGACGATGGCGGTGTCCACCCCGGGCGCCGGATCACCGATCGCGCCGGCGGACGCGAGCGCCTCCAGGGGTGTCGTGGGCCGCGCCTTGTGCCGGCGCAGCCGGTCCAGACAGGCATTCACCACGATGCGGTAGAGCCAGCTGCTCACCGAGCAGTCATGCCGGAACTTGGGTGCGCCGCAGTGCGCGGACAGCATCGCGTCCTGCAGGGCGTCGCGGGCGTCGTCGGGACAGCGGGTGGTGATCAGCGCCAGCCGGTACAGCTGCGGCTGATAACGGTGGAACAGTTCCTCGAACGCGTAGCGATCACCCGCGACGTGCGCCGCCAGCAACTGCTCATCGGTGCGTTCCCGCCCAGAGCATCCCCCGAAACTCCCCACCTGCCGAACACTAGGGCCGCCGGCGTGACTGTCTCCGCACCTCTTCGCCGCAGCGCCCTGAGCTGCTGGTTCTGCAGTCCAGGGCTGGGGATAACTGTGTCAGGACCCCGATTTGAGGGTGATCTCGGAGATATCGGAACGGCTCTTGCCGTCCACCGTGCCCAACGTGGAGATCCACACCAGCACATACGGAGTGGCTTCCGCATTCTCGATCTCGATGGTGTTGGAGCCCTTCTTCAACGTCGTCGGATCGGTCAGCGCGGTGGTGTCCTCGAGGGCGTCCGGGTTGGCGGTGTCCGAACCCCGGATCTGGACGGCGGTGCCCGTGCTGGACACGTCGAGGGTGACCGAGGCGAGCGCCGTGGGCTTGGGTAACTGCAGCATCAGGCCCACGCCGTTCTTGAAGCCGGGGAACGGGGCGGGATCGGAGTAGGTGTCCGTCGGCCACACGGTGGACGGATTCCCGTCGATCGCCAGGCCCGCATCGGCGGGCGCGTCGGCCTCGCCCTCGGGCGAGTACACCGTGGCGCGCACCGGTTTCACGGTGTTGCCCGACTCGGCGTCGGCCGAGGTGCTGGGGTTGTTCAACCCGAGCTCGTCGCGGTCGAGTCCGCCACCCACATCACCGAAGATGCGGCTGAGCACGGTCGCCAGGATCACCAGAGCCACGACCACGACGACACCGCCGGCGGCCAGGCCGATGATCATGCCCTTGCGGCGGCGCGCGGCAGCGTCCGGATCGGTCCCGCCGGTAGCCAGGCGGGCGGCGGAACCGGCCGGGGGTTCGTCGACCGGTGCGATGAATTCGGTGCGGTCGGCGACCGCGGTGGCCTGCTGCAACAGGTTGAGCAGGGTGGGCGCGCTGCGGATACCGCCCTCCTCCTGGACGGCGCGCGCGGCCGCGGCCGAGATCTGGAACGGGATGTCCCCGTCGACGGACTGCGGCTCGACGGGCTGGCCCGCGGCGTTGAGGTCGGCGGCGGCCAAGCCGCTGTGCACACCGGACTCGGGCAGCGGCCACCGGTTGATCAGCAGCGCGTACAGCGCGGCGCCGATGCCGCGAATGTCGTCCTCGGGGGTGGCTTCGGGCAGGGTCGCGGGGAAGGCGAGGACGACATCGCCCTCGATGCTGACGCGGACCCGGCTCGGGTCGTCGATGGACAGTGCAACCCCGGCGCGGTGGGCGGCCTCGGCGGCAGCGGCCAGCGACTGGATGGCGCGGGCGCCACCCATCGGCGACGGCGAGGTCTCGGCGACCTCGGCCAGCGATCCGCCGCGAATCCATTCCGCGACGACCAGCCCGCCCGAGCCGGTGCGGGCGACGTCGAGCACGCGGGCGATCCCGGTGGTCTCCACCTTGGACAGCCGCATCGTGCGGGTCAGGATCTCCTGCAACTCGGCGTCGGGCAGCACGGCGTCGGGGTCGACGAAGGTCAGCGCGACCTGGCGGTCCAGTGCGGTGTCCAGGGCGTGCCAGAACTGCAGATGCGGCGGGCCGCCGTGGAACACCAGCAGCCGGTAGCGCCCCGCGGCAATGGTGGCGCCCGGGATGAGATGGATGTCCTCGTCGGCGGTCGCTGCCTCCAGCGCGGGCTCGCGCGGGGCATCGAAGGCCAACGGTTCACGGGTCGGGTCGCCGCCGTAGTCGGCGGGCGGCCGGGTGCTGAAGCCACCGGTGTCGGGCTGGAAGTCGCCGGCCGAGGGCCGCGAATCAGGGGTCACGGGAATGCGGGTCGTCGCCCCCGGTTCGGGGTCGGATTCGGGTCGAGCACCTGCCCCGGGCGCCGAACCGCTCACGGGTTTATCGCTCACCGCTGGTCCTTTCGGCATCTGCTGCTGCGCAATCCCCGCGTGCGGTCCGTACCGGCGGGCAGCCGGGGGGCGTGGAGGCCGCATCGGATACGAATTGCTGTGATCAGAGTACGTGACCGCCCGGCCATCAGACCTGGAAGTGCGGGGCGTGGCCACCTTTGCGCGGCCGGGCAGCCGACGGCGGACCGCGGCCCCCACGGCGAGTGCGTCGGGCACCTTGGCCGCCCACAGCACGCCACCCAGGATCGGCAGCATGATGATGCCGAGCACGAGTAGCCGTAGCAGTGAACCGAGGCCCCCGCCGTGTTCGGTCAGCGCCTCCAGTCCGAGCAGCTGATCCACGATGTGGGCGGCCAGTCCGGCGATCATCGACGCGACGATCGTCACCAGGATGGTGCGCATGACGTCGAGGCTGATCATCTTGCCGCCGGGCGGGTTCAGGTTGGCCCGCAGCACCAGGTAGCCGATGGTGGCACCGGCCAGGAAGCCCAGCCCGTTGGCCAGACCCAGGTATCCGGCGACCATCCCGGGCTCCGACACCAGACGCGGGACGGCCACCGATGCGGCGATCTTCACCGCGGTGATCACCAGGATGAGCACGATCGGCGTCCACGGCTGCTGCCGTGCGTAGAACACCCGCAGCTGCAGCAGCACCAGGGCGTAGGGGATGAGGGTGAAGGCGGACAGCGTGATCGCCATGCCGAGGTATCCCGCGTCGGTCTGGCCGAAGTTGCCGTAGGAGAACAGCGCGCTGCCGATGGCCGGGCCGCCGACGGTCATCATCGCCACGATCGGGATGAGCGTCAGCATGGTCAGCCGGGTCGCGAGATTCAGATCGGCCAGCACCGCGGGGCCGTCGTCGGCGGMGGCGTTGCGTGACAGCCGCGGCATCACCACCGTCAGCACGGTCACCCCGATGATGCCGAACGGCAGCTGCAGGATCAGCCAGGTGTAGTTGTAGATCGCGGGCCCGGAAGCGGAGGCGGCGCTGGCGATCTGGTTGCCGACGATCAGGCCGATCTGGCTGATGAGCACGTACAGCACCATCGCCAGCGCCATCATGCCGAACTGTTTGAGGCGGTCGTCGATACCCCACAGCGGTCGCAGACTGATGCGTTCCCGGCGGATCGCCAGGATCAGCACCAGCGCCTGGGCGACCACGCCGAGGGTGGTGCCGATGCCGAGCACCAGCAGTTTGGCATTGCCCATCTCGACGGGGTCGATGGACAGCTCGCCGGGCACCAGCAGGTACACCGCCAGCGTCAGGATCGCGACGACGTTGTTGAGCACCGGCGCCCAGGCGGGCGGACCGAACACGTTGCGGGTGTTCAGGATTGCCATGTACACCGAGGTCAGTCCGTAGAAGACGACCTGGGGGAGCAGCAGGTAGGCGAACGCGGTGGTCAGCGGCCGGTTCACCAGCGGATCGCTGCCGAGCATCAGGTCCACCAGCAGCGGTGCCGCCGCCACCGACAGGATCGTCGCGACGATCAGCAGCGCGGTGGCCAGGGTGACCAGCCGCCGCACGAACGCGGTACCGCCGTCGGGATCGTCGCGTTCGGCGCGGGCCAGGACCGGCACGAAAATGGCCGTGAACGTCGCCTCCAGCACCAGGGCGGCGATCAGGTTCGGCAGCTGGTTGGCCACCGTGAACGAACTGAGCAGCGGCCCGCCCAGGATGAGCGCCAGCAGCACCATCCGACCGAACCCGGTGAGCCTGCTGACCAGGGTGGCCAGCGCCATCCCCCAGGACCGGGACACCACCGCGGAGTCCGAGAGTTCCTGACGCGGCGGGCGGGTGTTCGGGGGTTGGTCGTGTGGACCGCCGGCCCGGCGCCGGGTGTCGTGCCCGCGCGGAACCCGTTGCGGTGCGTTCATCGCGGCTCGTCGGCGGGTCGGGCGCGGTCGGAGCCGTGGGCCAGCGCCGTGTCCAGCGGATCGGGTCGCCGCGTAGGCGGAACCAGGTCGGCGCGGTCGGGTTCGCCGCGGAACCGGTGCCAGAGCCGCCGGCCGACCAACAGCGCCAGGATCGCGCCACCGGTCAGCGTGATGAAGAAAAGCACCTTGCCGTAGGCGTTGGAATGCACCGACAGCCGCACCGGATCGCCGAGCGGCAAGCCGTCGGCGGTGCTCAGGTTCACGTCGACGGCGAACCGCTGGGTGAAGTGCACCTCGATCGGCACCCGCAGCGGCAGGAATCCGGGTGGCAGTTCGATCTCCCCGGGGTCGGTCACCGTCATGCCGGGCGGCGCGGAGATGTGCAGCCGCACCCGGATCGGCACCGGAAGATCGTTGCGCAATGCCAGCGGCAACGGGCTGCGTTCGGTGGCCAAGGTGTAGGAGCCGCCGGGATTCACCACGGTGACCGCCCCGAAAAGATCGGCGACGGTCCGGCTGACGGTCGAAAGGCGTTGTTGGGCGGCGTCGTTGCGTTCGTCATCGGGGACGGACTGGCTGAGCGCGCGCAACATGTCCTCACGCAGCGGGGCGGTGTACTGGGTGCCGGTCAGACCGGTGCGCTGATCGACGGTCAGCGCCGAGGTCAGGCCCCAGAGCCTGTCGGTGATGGCGGCGATGCCGGATGTCACGCCGTTGTCGAACCGGTCTGCGGACTCGGCCGACGGCTCGGGTGCCGCGACGGGCTCGGGCGGCGCGGTGCGCGGTGCCTCGGCGATCACCGCGCGCAGCGGTCGTGGATAGGCCAGTCCGGCACCGATGGCCGTCGCCACCGACGTCAGCACGCGCTGCGCCTCGTCGGGATTCAGATCCCAGGTCAGCGGCGGCATCACGATCTGGGTACGGGGTTCGGTATCGGGGGCCAGGCCGCGCCACAGCAGCGAGCCGATCGCGTCCTGCAGCCGGGCCACCCGGGAGTCGTGGCGCAGCGGGATGCGCAGTTCGTCGCCGAGGTGGCTCGGGGTGGCCGGGGCGCCGCCGGCACCGGCCAGCGCGGCCGCCAGGCCGGGGTCGAAGGGGGCGGTGACGACGTCGAGGGAGTTGCGCTGCGGGGCCAGATCGGCGGCACCGGTGTCCCCGGCCGGCAGCGGGGCGGGAGCCACCGCGACCGTGGGCCCCTGCGCGCCGAGCATGGAGACCGCGTCCGGCGTCAGCGACCCGTCACCGAGGAGGGTGGCGCCGCGTACCGAACGCACTCCGAGAATCTGGTCGACGATATCGGCGGCCCCGCCGGTGGCGACGGCGCTCAGGCCGGTGTCGCCGACCCGTTTGAGCGCGTCGAGGTCGGCCTGGGCGTAGACGGTCGGGGCGACGCACATGCGCTGAGCGAGCGCCCGGAGCCGGCCCAGCCAGTTGACCGCGGCGTCCTGGCCGGCGCCCGGATGGGTGGGCGCGTTGAGACCGCCGTTCGGGTCGTCGCTGACGACGTAGCCGGCGGTCATCGCGTTGACGGTGATCAGCAGGTCGGGGTCGACGGCCAGGCACAACGCCGAGCCCATGGCGCCGTCGTCGTCGACCTGGGCGCTGGTGGCGAAGTCGGCCGCCGACAACAGGGTGTCCAGCCGGCCACCGGGGGCCAGCGAGGCGGCCAGGTCGTCGTCGAGCAGGCGGACCGGGGTGGTCCCGCCGGGGATACCGGCGGCCAGTCGGGGCCGGTCGGCCAGCGGCCACAGCACCGTCATCGCGACCGGACGGGAGGTGTCCGGCGGCACCACCGCGGTCACGCCCTCGGCATCGCCGGTCGCGGGATCGGGCGGCACACCGAGCACGGGCAGCAGGAAGCGGGCGTCGTCGAGCCGGGCGGGAGCCCCGTAGTCGGGGGTGCCGTTGACGTTCACCAGCACCGGGTAGATGCCGGGCTCATCGATCTGCAGCGAGGGCTCTTGGGTACCGCGCACCGGGTAGGACAGCGTGAACGGCACCTCCTGGCCGCGTTGCAGCTCGGTCGAGAGCGTGACGAACGGAGCGACCGCCACGTACTGGTCGAGGTTGCCGGACAGATTGGTGCGCAGACCGGCCGACCCGGTGACCGCCGGGGCGTGCTCGAGGCGCACCACCACGTCCCGCACCGGACGGTCACCGATATTGCGCACGGTGCCGGCGACGGTGACGATCGAGCCGGTGGTGGTCGTGACGGTGTCGGGGGTGACACGGTCGATGCGCAAGGTCAGGAACGTGGTGTCACCCGGTTCGCCGGCGGCGGCGCGCGGCAGCAGGGCGGGAGTCGCGAAGAGCAACAGCAGCACCGCGGCGGTGAGGACGCGGAGCACCCTCGCGCAGCTCACTGGGCTGGACCGCAACCGTTCGCACGCCGGGGCGGTGAATCCTCGGGGCGACGGTTGCGGGTGTGCGAATGGGTCTGCGGGCGCCGGCGCGGCGAACTGTGCGGCAGCGGCGGTAACGCGCCCTCGCCATCGGTGTGCAGCTTGTCGATGAGCTCGCCGGCCACCACCGCAAGGCGGCGTTCGTCGGCGTAGGCCAGGCGGGCGGGCAGATCACGCAGCGGGACCCAGGCCACCTCGGTGACCTCCATGTCCTCGTCGGAGAGATCACCGCCCAGGAATCGCATCAGGTAATGGTGCACGGTCTTGTGGACGCGCCGACCCTCGGTCACGAACCAGTAGTCGATGCTGCCGAGCGCGGCCAGCACGCTGCCCTGCACGCCGGTCTCCTCGGCGACTTCGCGGACGGCGGTCTGCTCGGCGGTCTCACCGACCTCGATATGCCCCTTGGGCAGCGACCACAGCATCCGGCCGCGCCGGTCGATCCGGCCGATGAGGGCGGCGACCTGGGTGTCCTTGGGTCCGTCGAGCCCGTCGATGACCAGGCCGCCCGCCGAGGTCTCGTGCACGGTGCGCAGCCGGTCGGGAGCGCGTCGGGACGGGCGGGGTTTACGGTTCTGGCCGGGTTTGGCCGGCTGACCGGCGTTCTCGGACGGCACCTTTTCGGGTGCCGAGGAGGCCGGTTCACCCGACGAGGTGGCGCGTTCGGCATCGGCCTCGGGCGGACCGGCAGCGCGGCGGCCGCGGCGACGCCCTCGGCGCCGTCGCGGCTTGGCGTTATCACCGTCCGACACCCAAGCGATAGTAGTTGCCGCAGGTTTACCTGCTCGCCACACGCGCCGGTCGTGGCCGGGCTGTCGCCGGGTCGTTACCAGCCTGGGAGACCGATTAGGCTCACCGAACGTGCCGACCGACCCGACCCATGACGCTGCCGACGCCGAACTGCTGGCGGGGGCCTGGGTCGCGCTGAACAGCTACGGCGACGTGCTCCGCGATATCGGCGCGGTGTTCGCCGCCGCCGGTCATGAGCTGTACCTGGTGGGCGGCAGTGTCCGTGACGCGCTGCTGGGACGGCTGTACTCCGACCTCGACTTCACCACCGACGCCCGCCCCGAACAGATGCAGAAGCTGCTGCGCGGCTGGGCGGATGCCTTGTGGGACACCGGGATCGAGTTCGGCACCATCGGTGTGGGCAAGGCCGGGCACCGGTTCGAGATCACCACGTTCCGGGCCGACAGCTATGACCAGGTGTCGCGCAATCCCGAGGTCCGCTTCGGTGACCGCCTCGAGGACGATCTGGTGCGTCGCGACTTCACCGTGAATGCGATGGCGGTGCGGATCACCGCGGCGGGCCCGGCCGAGTTCCTCGATCCGCTGGGCGGGCTGACGGCGCTGCGAGACCGCGTGCTCGACACCCCGTCGGCCCCGCAGGTGTCCTTCGGCGATGATCCGCTGCGGATGTTGCGCGCGGCGCGATTCGTGTCACAGCTGGGGTTCTCGGTGGCGCCGCGGGTGCTGGAGGCGCTGCTGGAGATGGCGCCGCAGCTGGGCCGGATCACCGCGGAGCGGGTGGCCGCCGAACTGGACAAGCTGCTGCTGGGTGCCGATCCGGTGGCCGGTGTGGACCTGATGGTGCAGACCGGCCTGGGCGCGGTGGTGTTGCCGGAGGTCGGCGAGATGCGGATGGCCATCGACGAACACCATCAGCACAAGGATGTGTACTGGCATTCGCTGACGGTGCTCAAGCAGGCTGTGGACCTGGAGACATCCGGCCCCGATCTGGTGCTGCGGTGGGCGGCGCTGCTGCACGACATCGGCAAGCCCGGGACGCGGCGCCACGAACCCGATGGGGGAGTCAGCTTCCATCACCACGAGGTGGTCGGCGCCAAGATGGTCCGCAAGCGGATGCGGGCGCTGAAGTACTCCAAGCAGATGGTCGACGATGTGTCGCAGCTGGTGTACCTGCATCTGCGTTTCCACGGATACGGCGACGGCCGGTGGACCGACTCGGCGGTGCGCCGCTATGTCACCGACGCCGGCCCGCTGGTGGACCGGCTGCACAAGCTGGTCCGTGCCGACTGCACCACCCGCAACAAGCGCCGGGCGGCGCGGCTGCAGGCCAACTACGACGAGCTCGAGACCCGCATCGCCGAACTGGCCGCCAAGGAAGACCTGCAGCGGGTGCGCCCGGACCTGGACGGCAACGCCATCATGGAGATCCTCGGCATCCCACCGGGCCCGCTGGTCGGTAAGGCGTGGAACCACCTCAAGGAACTCCGGCTGGACCGCGGACCCCTCGACCATGACGAGGCGATCGCCGAACTTCACACCTGGTGGAACGCGCAGCAGTCCTGATGCGTCTGAACAGGCATGGACTACTGCCTGGGTGACGGGGCCGGCGGCGCGGAGATCTGGGCCGCCGATCCGACGGTCGATGTGGACGGCGACGGCGTGTTCGACGCCTTTGCGCTGGACCTCGACGGTGACGGCCTGCCCGATGACGCGCTGGCCGATCTGGATGCGAGCGGGCTGGCCGATCACGCGGTGCACAACCGGGACGGCCCGGCACCCGGCTATTTCACCGACGACGGCTCGGGCACCTGGGCGGTGGCCGTCGACCGGGCCGGACAGCTGCGCTGGTTCGGGCTGGACGGGGTGGAAGCCACCGGCGGGCCGATGGTGGATTTCGACGGCGACGGGCTGACCGACGACCGGCTGCTCGACGTCGACGCCGACGGGCTGGCCGACCGGGTGCTGGGCCACCACGACGGCCGGGGCACCGCCTACGCCGATCGCGACGGTGACGGCAGCTGGGATGTGCAGCTCACCGATGCGGACTCCGACGGTGCCGCGGACTCGGTCACCGATCTGAGCTGAGCCGCAGCAGTGCGGCGGCCTCGTCCTGATAGGCGTGCTCGGCCCAGCCCAGCGGCGTCGCGTCGAACCGGGTGTCGCGCAGCGACGGGTCCGCGCCGGCGTCGAGCAGTTGCCGGATCAGCGCGAGGTCTCCGGACCACGCGGCATGGTGCAGGGCGGTGGCGCCCTCGGCGTCGCGGGCGTCAGGGTCATCCGGTAGTCGGGGAACGACCGGATGGACACCCGAGACATCGATGCCGTGCCGGGCCAGCAGGGTCAGCCGATCGGTGAAACCGTTCTCGGCGGCCCAGGAAACCTGCCGCTGCCACATCTGCGCGCGGGTCTCGATCGCCTCGCCGAGCCGCCGCTCCCACGGGCTCGGACCGGCGTCGGCCAGCCCGTGGGCGAACAGCAGCTCCAGGTGCGCATCGTCGGGACGGAACATCCGGTTGTAGAGGGTCTGCTGATCGGCCGGATGAGCACCGCGGCGTAGCAACAGGCCGGCCAGGTCGGCGGCGAGCGGATGCCGGGGCTGCCGGCGCGGTCCCTGTTCGCCCTCGCCGAACACCCCGGTCAGCACGGTGAACGGCGTCGACATACCGCGCCACAAATAGCCCGCGTTCGGGTCGGCGCCGGCGTCGAGCAGCATCTCGGCCGCGGCCAGGCTGTCCTGCTGCGGCGCCCGTCCATACGCCAGGTACATCAGCGGCACCCAGCCGTGGGGACCTCCGGTGGCCGAGGCCAGGGTGGGATCCTTGCGCAATACGGCGGACAGTGCGTGCGGATCGGCCGCCGCGGCCGCGGCCCACACACGGTGTCCGGTCAGGCCTGGCTCGGCGCGGCGCAGGTCGTCGGCGGCCTGCCATCGGGGCGGGGCGTCCGCCTCGTCGTAGCGCAGGGTGGCCAGCGCACAGAACCGGTCGGCGGGGTCGGCGGCGGTCTCGTCGAACCGGGACGGGTCGACGCTCAGTTCCGCGGCGGCCGCGAGATAGTGCACGAGCGCCGGCCAACCGCTGAACCCGTACTTGCGGGCCACGGATTCCTCCTGCCCGCCCCGCGCCTCTGCGGCGAGCGCCTCAAGCGACGGGTTGTCGGGTAGCGAACTGGCCATGTCCCACTCCATCTCTCGCCGGAATACGCGAAATGGTCGTTGCGCATGTCCTCGGAGCGACCATTTCGCGCATTTGGGCGGGTCACTCCCGGCCGGGTCCGGGGGGTCCGGCGAACGCCTGGGCGATGGTGAGCCACTTCTGCGCGTCCGGCCCGACGGCCACCACGTCGAGCTCGCGCGGCGCCCGGCGCTGGGTCACCAGCATGCAGAAATCCTCGGCCGATCCGGTCACGGTCTGGGCGGCGTCGTCGGGTCCCCATGCCCACAATTCGCCGTCTGGACCGTTCAGTTCCACGTGAAACACCTCCGCGGGCGGCGTGAGCCCGTGCACGGTGAAGGCGAAATCCCTTGTGCGCACGCCGATATGGGCTACCGAGCGCAACCGGGCGGTGGCCGGCCGCCGGACACCGAGTGCGTCGGCGACATCCAGCCCGTGCGCCCAGGTCTCCATCAGCCGGGCGGTGGCCATCGACGGCGCGCTCATCGGCGGGCCGAACCAGGGCAGCTTGCGGCCGTCGGCCACGCCGAGCAGCCCATCGTGCAGCGCGGCCCGGTCGCGGCGCCACGAGGTGAGCAGTTYGGCCGGTGGGGTGAGTGCCAGTGCCTCGGCCCCGGCGTCGACGAACCCGAGTGGATCCTTGGCGGCCTCACCGAGGACCGTGGCGAACGCGTCCTCGTCGATGATGGATTTCAGCGAGACCCGGTCKGTCCACCACAGGTGGGCGATCTGGTGCGCGACGGTCCACCCCGGGGACGGCGTGGGGGTCCGCCAGCCCGCCTCGGGCAGGTCGGCCACCAACGTGTCCAGGGCATCACTCTCGGCGCGCAGATCGGCCACCATCGGCTCGGCTCCAGCCATGGCTGAACTCTAAACCGGGGGGGTGCGCCGCCCGAGCGCGGCGTGGGCAGCGAGGCCCAGCACGTAGAGCACCGACCCGACAAGCACCAGCGCCACCGACCGCCCGTCGGCCGGTATCACCGCCGCCGCGGCGGCGATCGCGCCGACGAACGTGACCCAGAACAGCGCGTCCTGGACGGTGAACAGGTGGCCGCGCAGCGCGTCGTCCACATCGGTCTGCATGGCGCTGTCCGCGCACAGCTTCACCACCTGCCCGGCCGCCCCCAGCACGAAACCGCAGCCGATCATCACCGGCACATGCAACCCGGCAGCGAACAGCTGCACCACCGCGGCGAGTGCCAGGGCCCCATTGGCGGTGCGGTGCCGCCCCCAGCGGCCGACCACCGCCGGTGTCAGCACGGTGGACAGAAATGATCCCGTGCCGGCGGCGGCGACGAACAGAAACGCCGAGCCAAGGCCGGCGACTTGGTGACCGCCGGTGTGGCGCACGATCACCAGCAGCAGCAGGGTGTTGATGCCGAATGCCATGCGATGCGCGGCCAGCCCACCCAGGGTGGCCGCGACGGTCGGCACCGCCGCGACGGTGCGGATGCCATGAACCCATCCGGTGGACACCGCATAGGCCACCGAGCCGTGCACCGCGCGGGCGCTGTCATCGGGGCCGAGGACGTGCGGCGAGAACCGCACCGACAGCCACAGCGCGATTGCCACCGGCAGGGCGGCCAACAGGATCACCGCCGCGCCGCCGGCATCGTCGGCGCCCAGCAGCCATCGCGGCAGGAACATGAAGCCGGCACCCGCGGAGGTGGCCAGACCCGACGTCGCGGTGGCCACCGAGTTCATCGTCAGCACCTTGTCGCGAGGCACCACATGCGGCAGCGCCGCGGACAGCCCGGAGGACACGAAGCGGGTGAACCCATTGACGATCAGCGCACCGAAGAGCAGCACCCGCTGATCCGCGCTGACCGACAGCGCGACTCCGACCGCGAGCACCAGCAGCAGACGGCCCGTGTTGGCACCGATCAACACCAGGCGCCGGTCCCAGCGGTCCAGCAACGCCCCGGCGAACGGGCCGAGCAGCGAGTAGGGCAGGAACAGCACGGCAAAAGCCAGGGCGATGGCCCCCGGTGTCGTCTCACGATCGGGGTTGAACAGCAGCGCCCCGGCCAACCCGGCCTGGAACAGTCCATCGCCGAACTGGCTGACCGCACGCAACTCCAGCAGCCGCCGGAACTCGGGCAGACCGCGGACGGCCTGCCAGGTTCCCGGCGGATTGCGGGTGTCAGTCATGAGATCAGATCCTGTCCGGGCCGGGACTGCGATACGCACCCGCATCAACAGTACAAATATCGCGGCGGGCCGCTCGTTGTTCGCCGCCGCACGGGGTTGCTGGTGACATGATGGACCTGTGGGACAGCCCGAGGAACCGGAGGATCATGTCACTCCGACGGCACCGCGTGTGCGCGCCGGAACGCTGTTGCTCGCCGATACCGACCTGCTCGAACCGACGTTCCGGCGCAGCGTCATCTACATCGTCGAGCACAACGAGGGCGGCACCCTCGGGGTCGTGCTCAACCGGCCCAGCGAGACCGCCGTCTACAACGTGCTGCCGCAGTGGGCGAAGCTGGCGATCAAGCCGAAGAGCATGTTCATCGGCGGCCCGGTGAAACGCGATTCGGCGCTGTGCCTGGCGACGGTGCGGGTCGGGGTGGACATCACCGGGGTGCCGGGGATTCGGCACGTGCAGGGCCGCGTCGTGATGGTCGATCTGGACACCGATCCCGACGAGATCGCACCCGCGCTCGAAGGGGTGCGGATCTTCGCCGGCTACTCGGGGTGGACCACCGGTCAGCTGGAAGGCGAGATCGAACGCGACGACTGGATCGTGCTGTCGGCACTGCCCTCGGATGTGCTCGTCGAACCGCGGGTGGATCTGTGGGCCCGGGTGCTGCGACGTCAGCCGTTACCGCTGTCGATGCTGGCAACGCACCCGATCGACCTCAGCCGCAACTAGAGCGTCCGCCGGCCGAATCGGCAGGCGACAGGGTGCATGACACGCAGGACCCGGCGCAGCCGCCGCCTTGCTCACGACGCGCTTCCTGCTCGGCCTCTTTGGCGGCCACCAGCTTCGCGCTCTGCCAACACCCGGCCGCGACGGTGCCGACCGCCCCGATGACGCAGACCACCAGCACCAGGGACCCCATCTGGGCGGGTGCCGACAACGCGACGACACCACCGGCGGCCAGCATGGCGGCCGCGGCGAACTGGGTGGGCGCGACGGCGCGGAGCACCTGGCGTACCGGGTCGTCGGCATACGGACGGTTCAGTGACCAGGCGGCAACACCAGCGGTCGCCACTGCCACGCACAGGCAGAGCACCGCGGCGATGAGCATCTGCCAAGGATACGAGGCAGCGCGGGCAGGTATCAGCCGGGGAGGCCGATTGCCGGTGTGACACCCGCCATGCTGACCGGAACGGTAGCTCCGGCCGCGGGAGCGGCCGCGGGGACCGGCGGTGTCAGTGCGGCCGGGGCCGGTGCGGGGGCGGCCACGGGTGCGGCGACGCGGAACCCGTTGACGATGGCGTCGGTGGCAGCGGCAGCGGCCACGGACTGCGATTCGGCGGTCGTCACCGCCAGCGACACCAGGTAGCGATCGGTCCCCGAAGTCGCGATGATGTGGCGCCGCGAGGTGTTCAGGGTCATGTTGTTCTCGCGGAAGGTGCCCTCGATGATCGAGGTGGGTACCCCGCCGATCTCGGCGATGGATCCGCCCGTGGCCCTCCAGGCGGTGAGCTGCTGGCTGTCGGCGAAACCGTGCCGGATCGCCTCGCGGGGATCGAAGTCGCCGACCAGTTTGTACACCACCACCTGCGCGTTCGACGTGTACAGCCCGTCACCGCCGACCCGGTCGGCGATGACCGCGAAGGCGTCGGTGACGTTCGGGTCCGGGACCTGGGTCCAGCCGGTGGGACGCGGCAGCACGATGTTCAGCGCGGTGAAACCAGCGGGCGTCTGCGGTTCCATCGCCACGTTCCTGCTGGACAGGTAGTCGCGGATGGTGCCGGCGGGGTTGGGCGACAGCGGCACCGACACCGGACGCGGCGCGGCGGCCGGGGCGGGCAGTGCTGCGGTGGTCGTGCCGGGCGGGACGGCCGCCGGCAGCACCCCGGCACCCGAGGCCGGTACGGCTGCAGGGCCGACCGGCTGCGAGGGTCCGGCCACGGCGGGCGCGGCCTGCGGGGTGACGGTCACGGTCTGGGTGACGGTGGCGGGTCCCGGCGGCGACGGCTGCGGAGCGAGCGGCTCGGCAGAGGCGGTCGCCGCGGTCAGGCCCACCACACCGGCGAAACCGGCGGCGGTCCCTGCGATGAGAATCCGCCAACGGTACGAGGTCTCGTTCATCTGACGCCGGTCCTTCCGAGTTGCACGAGCGTGGGTCAGGGGCCGACTGTAACCAGCTGCGGTGCAAGGTCACCAGGGCCGGAACACAGCTGCAACCGTGTGGTGAGCGGGCTGCAACGGAACCGATACCAACCCGTGGCCGAAGCCCTCGCGCACGGCGCTTATACCCTGAACGGCGTGACAGACCCCTCCGCCGACGCAGCCGCCATCGACGCCGACGCCCCCAGCCACCGCTACAACGCGCAGCTGGCCGGTGAGATCGAGCAGACCTGGCAGCAGCGCTGGCACGTGCAGGGGACGTTCCATGTGCCCAACCCGGTCGGCTCGCTGGCGCCCACCGACGGTTCGTCGGTGCCCGCGGACAAGATGTTCGTCCAGGACATGTTCCCGTACCCGTCGGGGGAGGGCCTGCACGTCGGGCATCCGCTCGGCTACATCGCCACCGATGTGTACGCCCGCTACTTCCGGATGACCGGGCGCAACGTGCTGCACGCGCTGGGCTTCGACGCCTTCGGGCTGCCCGCCGAGCAGTACGCCGTGCAGACCGGCACCCACCCGCGCACCCGCACCGAGGCCAATATCGTCAACTTCCGGCGGCAGCTGGGCAGGCTGGGGCTGGGCCACGACTCGCGGCGCAGCTTCTCCACCACCGACGTGGACTTCTACAAGTGGACGCAGTGGATCTTCCTGCAGATCTACAACGCCTGGTTCGACACCGAACTGCAGCGCGCCCGCCGGATCGACGAGCTGATCGCCGAGTTCGAATCCGGGTCGCGGCCGCTTCCCGACGGCCGGTCGTGGCAGGACCTGACCACCGGCGAGCGCGCCGATGTGGTGGACTCCCATCGGTTGGTTTACCGCGCCGACTCGGTGGTGAACTGGTGCCCGGGCCTGGGCACCGTGCTGGCCAACGAAGAGGTGACCTCCGACGGCCGCAGCGACCGCGGCAACTACCCGGTCTTCCGGAAGCGGTTGCGGCAGTGGATGATGCGCATCACCGCGTACTCGGACCGGCTGCTCGACGACCTGGACGCGCTGGACTGGCCGGACAAGGTCAAGGCCATGCAGCGCAACTGGATCGGGCGCTCCACCGGCGCCGAGGTCCGTTTCGCCACCGAGGCCGGCCCCATCGAGGTGTTCACCACCCGGCCCGACACCCTGTTCGGCGCCACCTACATGGTGTTGGCCCCCGAACACGATCTGGTCGACGCGCTCGTGGCGCAGCAGTGGCCCGCGGGCACCGACGACCGATGGACCTACGGCGCGGCCACCCCGGCGCAGGCCGTGGCCACCTACCGCACCGATATCGCGGCGAAGTCCGACCTGGAGCGCCAGGAGAACAAATCCAAGACGGGTGTCTTCACCGGCGCCTACGCCACGAATCCGGTCAACGGACAACAGGTTCCGGTGTTCATCGCCGACTACGTGCTGGCCGGTTACGGCACCGGCGCCATCATGGCGGTGCCCAGCGGCGACCAGCGGGACTGGGAGTTCGCCACCGCCTTCGGGCTGCCCATCATCGAGGTGGTCTCCGGCGGTGACGTCACCGAGGCCGCCTACGGCGGCGACGGTGAGCTGGTCAACAGCGACTACCTCAACGGCCTGACCGTGGCGGCGGCCAAGGAGACCATCATCGCGCGCCTGGAGGCTGACGGCGCCGGCCGGGCCCGCGTCGAGTTCAAGTTGCGGGACTGGCTGTTCGCCCGCCAGCGGTACTGGGGCGAGCCGTTCCCCATCGTCTACGACGCCGACGGCCGCGCCCACCCGCTGCCCGAATCGGCTCTGCCGGTGGAACTCCCGGACATCGCGGACTACGCGCCGGTGATGTTCGATCCCGACGACGCGGACAGCGAGCCGTCACCGCCGCTGGGCAAGGCCACCGAATGGGTGAATGTGGAGCTGGACCTGGGTGACGGTCTGCAGACCTACACCCGGGATACCAACGTGATGCCGCAGTGGGCCGGCAGCTCCTGGTACGAACTGCGCTACGCGGATCCGCACAACCCGGATGAGTTCTGCGCCAAGGAGAACGAGGCCTATTGGATGGGCCCGCGCCCGGAGATCCACGGGCCCGACGACCCCGGCGGCGTCGATGTGTACGTCGGCGGCGTCGAACACGCGGTGCTGCACCTGCTGTACTGCCGGTTCTGGCACAAGGTGCTTTTCGACCTGGGCCACGTCAGCTCCCGCGAGCCCTACCGGCGGCTGGTCAACCAGGGTTACATCCAGGCCTTCGCCTACACCGACGCGCGGGGTACCTACGTGCCCGCCGCCGAGGTCGTCGAGCGGGACGGCTCGTTCTTCTACGACGGGCCCGACGGTGAGATCCAGGTCAATCAGGAGTTCGGCAAGATCGGCAAGAGCCTGAAGAACTCGGTGTCCCCGGACGAGATCTGCGACGAGTACGGCGCGGACACGTTGCGGGTGTACGAGATGTCGATGGGCCCGCTGGAGGCCTCGCGGCCGTGGGCCACCAAGGATGTCGTCGGCGCGCACCGTTTCCTGCAGCGGGTGTGGCGCGCGGTGATCGACGAGACCACCGGCACCGAGCGGGTCAGCGATGACGAGCAGGTCTCCGAGGACACCCTGCGCGCGCTGAACAAGACCATCGCCGGTGTCGCCGAAGATTATGCGGCGCTGCGCAATAACACCGCGGCAGCCAAGCTGATCGAGTACACCAACCACCTGACCAAGGCGGGCGTGACCGCACGGGCGGCGATCGAACCGCTGGTGCTGATGGTCGCGCCACTGGCGCCACACCTGGCCGAGGAGCTGTGGCGGCGGCTGGGCCACGAGGGCTCGCTGGCCCACGGTCCGTTCCCGGCGKTCGACGAGCGCTACCTCGTCGATGACACCGTCGAGTTGCCGGTCCAGGTCAACGGCAAGGTGCGCGGCAAGATCACCGTCGCCGCCGATGCCGACAAGGCCGCGCTGGAAGCGGCGGCGCTGGCCGATGAGAAGGTGCAGGCGTTTCTGGCCGGTGCCACCCCGAAGAAGGTCATCGTGGTCCCCGGACGACTGGTCAACTTCGTCGTCTGAGTTGCGATTTGTGGAGTCGCAGTCGGAATGAGTCCGACAAACACTCCTCAAATCGCGGCTGGCCCGAAGGTGTGGGGCGGACCTCGCCTTTGGGCTAGTTTCTCGCTCCGGTGCCGACGTATTCGACTTTCCGCATATCGACGCGCGGATACTGGAGGGCAGGGCCGCGGCGTAGCGGCGGAAATCCTGTCTGCGAGAACGATATACGGCGACAGCGGCCCAGTCTGGAGCGCGCAATGTCCGATAACCGGATCGTCGTCTACAAGGGGCCCGGCCAGGTCGCCGTCGAGACGCTGCCCTATCCGAAGCTCGAGGTGCCCGGCGAGGTCGCCGACGCGATGGGGATGACCCGCAAGGCAGACCACGGCGTCATCCTCAAGTGTGTGTCGACCAACATCTGCGGTTCGGACCAGCACATGGTCCGCGGTCGCACCACCGCACCGGTCGGTCAGACCCTCGGCCATGAGATCACCGGTGAGATCGTCGAAAAAGGCTCGGACGTACAGTTTCTCGAAGTCGGCGATATCTGCTCAGTGCCGTTCAACATCGCCTGCGGGCGCTGCCGCAACTGTCGCGAGGGGCAGACCGGCATCTGCCTGAACGTCAACCCGGCCCGCGCCGGCTCGGCTTACGGGTACGTCGACATGGGGGGCTGGCTCGGCGGTCAGGCCGACTACGTGATGGTGCCCTTCGCCGATTTCAACCTGCTGAAGTTTCCCGATCGCGACGCCGCCCTGGCCAAGATCCGCGACCTCACCATGCTGTCGGACATCTTCCCGACCGGCTACCACGGCGCCAAGACCGCGGGCGTCACCACCGGTTCGACGGTGTACGTCGCCGGGGCGGGYCCGGTCGGTCTCGCCGCGGCCTACTCGGCGCACCTGCTCGGTGCCGCCGTGGTGATCGTCGGCGACCTGAACGCCGACCGGCTCGCCCAGGCGCGGTCATTCGGGTGCGAGACCGTCGACATCGGCTCCGATGCCACCCTGGAGGACCAGATCGCCGAAATCCTCAACACCAATGAGGTCGACTGCGCCGTCGACGCCGTTGGATTCGAGGCCAGTGGGCACGGTCAGGGTGCCGGTGAGCAACCGGCCGCGGTGCTGAACTCGATCATGAACGCCACCCGGGCCGGGGGTTCGCTGGGCATCCCGGGCCTCTACGTCACCGGCGATCCCGGCGGCACCGACGACGACGCCAAGCACGGCACGCTCAAGGTGCGGCTGGGCCTGGGCTGGGCCAAGAGCCACAGCTTCTACACCGGCCAGTGCCCGGTGCTGAAGTACAACCGCGGTTTGATGATGAGCATCCTGCATGACAAGGCGCACATCGCCGACGCGGTGAACGCGACCGTCATCGGCCTGGAGGACGCACCGGAGGGGTACGCCGCCTTCGATTCCGGGGTGGCCCAGAAGTTCGTGCTGGACCCGCACGGGATGGTGCCGGCCTAGTTGCCGGGCCGGACCACGATCTCGTGGACGTGGCCGTCGCGTGGGGTGTTCACCGCC
>NZ_JBFUKN010000078.1:0-30674 GCF_056400845.1 Mycobacterium sp. P4_H6
CGCGTCCGCGTCGAGAACTCAATCCCGGTACGCGGCCAGCACTTCGACGGTGCGGGCCTGGGTCTGCGGATCCCCGATCGCGAACCCGCTGAACTCGGTGGCACCGGCGGCCGCGAACCGGCGCAGCTGGGCCAGCACCGACTCTTCGTCGCCGAACACGCAGATGTCGGCGACGTCGTCGACGCCTTCGCGGTCCAGCATCGCCCGGTAGGCGGGCAAGTCGCCCGGATTGAACATGCCCGCGATCTCGGCGCGCGCGGCCGCCACATCCGATGTGACGCTGACCGGCAGGCCGACCACCACCTGCGGGGAGGGCCTGCCGAACCGCTGCGCCGCCGCGCCGATACGCGGAACGATATGACTGTCAACGACTTTCAACCCTGTCCAGGCGGTCACCGTGCCCTCGGTGAGTTCGCCGGCCAGATCCAGCATCCGTGGTCCCAGCGCCGCGGCAAGAACCGGCGGCGCGGGTGCGCCGGGCAGGCCGAACTGGCCGACCGCGGTGATCCGTGCACCGTGGTGATCCACCGGTTCGCCGCGCAGCGCCGGGCCCAGCACCTGCAGGTACTCGCGCAGATAAGCCGCCGGCGCGTCGTAGTCATAGCCGAACACATCGGTGACCAGGACGCGGTGACTGACACCGATCCCCAGGATCAGCCGACCCCCGGTGGCGGCCGAGACGGTCAGCGCCTGGCGTGCCAGGGCCAGTGGGTGCTGGGTCTGGGCCACCACCACCGCGGAGCCCAGTTCGACCTGCGGCACCGCGGCGCCCGCGAGACCCAGCGTGGTCAGCGCGTCCCAGCCGGCCAGGTCCGGGGACGGCGGCAACTGTGGGAACCACACCCGCGGGAATCCGGCGTCGGCGGCATCGCGCACCGCCTCCAGGACGCCGGGGAACCCGGCGGGATCGGGTAGAACGGTGAGACTGATTTTCATGGCGGGAACACCTCGATATGATTCGGAGACTGCCTCCGATCAATATATGGAGACAGTCTCCGCTTGTCCAGAGGAAGCGAGAACCGATGACGGCCCGCCCGTTACGCGCCGACGCCGCCCGCAACCGTCAACTGCTGCTGGACGCCGCCCGCGAGGCCTTCGGCGCGCACGGCGTGACGGCCTCCCTCGACGAGGTGGCCCGCGCCGCTGGGGTCGGCCCGGGAACCCTCTACCGGCACTTCCCCACCCGCGATCAACTGGTGTTGGCCGTGATCGACGACGGCCTGATCAGCATCCGCGACCTCGGCGCCGAACTGCTGGAATCCGATGACCCGCTGGAGGCGCTGCACCGGTGGCTGACCGCCTATGTGGAACAGGGCGGTGTCTTCGAAGGGCTGGCCCGCACCCTGGCCAGCCCGCCGGCCGGCGAATCGAGTACCTGCCGGATGGCCCGCGACGCCGGTGGCGCGCTCATCGCCCGTGCCGCCAAAGCCGGTCTGGTGCACCGGGATACCCACATCGACGATGTGCTCGACATGGCCGCGGCCATCGCCTGGGTCGGCGAACAGCCCCATCGCGACGCGGATCAGCGCGCCCGGCTGCTGCGCGTGGTGATCAACGGGCTGCAGGCGGCTAGGTGACGGCGTTCTCGACCATCCTCGCCGCGATATCGGCGGCCTCGTCGCCCGCGCCGTAGCTGCACGCCCAGGCTTCCACGATCACATTGGTGACCGCCGACAGCGCATGCTGGCACTCCCAGCCGTCGGCGTCGTCCTGGGTGGTGATCTGGGTGAGCACAGCGTCGGTGGCGGTCAGATCCTCGATCTGCCAGGTGTAGCTGTCCGTTCCGTCGTCGATGGCGATCGACGTGCCGGCGCACGCGTCCCAGCCGGACCGGGCGTTGTCGAAGAACCGCTGCGCCTTGTCCGCCGACGGGTAGAGCACCGCGGTCTGTTCCACCCAGTGCGCGTTGTCCTCATCGGGTTCGCGGGACACCTGGTCGCGGACCGCGGTGTACCCGCTGTCCCCGTAGACCGGCTGCTCGGCGCCGAAGATCGAACCGAGGCAATCCGGTTCGGACACGTCGCCGGAGTGATCCACCATCTGGTCGAGCTCGCCGGTGATCTCCATGCTGTCCGAGCCCATGATGTCGTTGATGTCCCCGATGGACAGCAGCACGTCGTCGAGCTGACTCTCCTTCAGTGGCGGCGCGTCCACGGGCGCCGCGTTCTCATCCCGGACGGCCTGACCGGTGACGGTGCTCGAACACCCGGTCAGCAGCGCGCATCCGATCGACACGGCGACGAGGGCATGACGGGCATACCGCACGCGCGGCGATCCTGCGGCACTGTTCACCGCGTCATTGTGACCGATGGCGCGCCCGGAGTCACTTCTTCGCTTTGTCTCCGGCCGCGTCGGTCGACAGCGCCGCGACGAAGGCCTCCTGGGGCACCTCGACCCGGCCGATCGTCTTCATCCGCTTCTTGCCCTCTTTCTGCTTCTCCAGCAGCTTGCGCTTACGGGTGATGTCACCGCCGTAGCACTTGGACAGCACGTCCTTGCGGATGGCCCGGATGTTCTCGCGGGCAATGATTCTCGATCCGATGGCCGCCTGGATGGGCACCTCGAACTGCTGGCGTGGGATGAGCTCCTTGAGCTTGGTGGTCATCTTGTTGCCATAGGCAGCGGCGCCGTCCTTGTGCACGATCGCGCTGAACGCGTCGACGGCCTCACCCTGCAGCAGGATGTCGACCTTCACCAGTTCGGCCTCCTGCTCGCCGGCCTCCTCGTAATCCAGGCTGGCGTAGCCGCGGGTGCGCGATTTCAGCGAGTCGAAGAAATCGAAGATGATCTCGCCGAGCGGCATCGTGTAGCGCAGTTCCACGCGCTCCGGCGACAGGTAGTCCATCCCGCCCAGTTCACCGCGGCGGGCCTGGCAGAGCTCCATGATGGTGCCGATGAACTCGCTGGGCGCGATCACCGTCGTCTTCACCACCGGCTCGTAGACGGCACGGACCTTGCCCTCGGGCCAGTCCGACGGGTTGGTGACGATCATCTCCGTGTTGTCCTCTTTGACCACGCGGTAGACGACGTTGGGTGCCGTGGAGATCAGGTCGAGATTGAACTCGCGCTCCAGCCGCTCCCGGGTGATCTCCATGTGCAGCAGACCCAGGAACCCGCAGCGGAACCCGAACCCGAGCGCCACCGAGGTCTCCGGTTCGTAGGTCAGCGCCGCGTCGTTGAGCTGCAGCTTGTCCAGGGCCTCGCGCAGTACGGGATAGTCCGAGCCGTCCACCGGGTACAGGCCCGAGTAGACCATCGGCCGCGGTTCGCGGTAGCCGACCAGCGCTTCGGTGGCGCCGTGGCGCGCCGTGGTCACGGTGTCGCCGACCTTGGACTGCCGCACGTCCTTCACACCCGTGATGAGGTAACCCACCTCGCCGACGCCGAGCCCGTCCGAGGCCTTGGGATCCGGCGAGACGATGCCGACCTCGAGCAGCTCGTGTGTCGCTCCGGTCGACATCATCTTGATCTTCTCGCGGGGATTGAGCTTGCCGTCCACCACCCGGACGTAGGTCACCACACCGCGGTAGATGTCATAGACCGAGTCGAAGATCATCGCCCGCGCAGGCGCGTCGTCCTTGCCGACCGGGGCCGGGATCAGGCGCACCACCTCGTCGAGCAGCTCCCGCACGCCCACCCCGGTCTTACCGGACACCCGCAGCACGTCGCTGGGTTCGCAGCCGATGATGTGGGCGATCTCGCCGGCGTAGCGGTCCGGGTCGGCGGCGGGCAGGTCGATCTTGTTGAGCACCGGGATGATGGTCAGATCCCGGTCCAGGGCCAGGTACAGGTTGGCCAGCGTCTGCGCCTCGATGCCCTGAGCGGCGTCGACCAGCAGCACCGCGCCCTCGCAGGCCTCCAGCGCCCGGGACACCTCGTAGGTGAAGTCGACGTGGCCGGGGGTGTCGATCAGATGCAAAACAAAGTCTTCGCCGTTGACCTGCCACGGCAGCCGGACGTTCTGCGCCTTGATGGTGATGCCGCGTTCGCGCTCGATATCCATCCGGTCCAGGTACTGGGCCCGCATATCGCGGTCGGCGACGACCCCGGTGATTCCGAGCATACGGTCGGCCAGCGTCGACTTGCCGTGGTCGATATGGGCGATGATGCAGAAGTTCCGTATCTGCGCCGGCGCGGTGAACGTCTTGTCGGCGAAACTGCTGATGGGAATCTCCTGGTCCTGGCGCGATCGTGTTATCCCAGGGTATCGACAGCGAGCCCCTTGGACACAATCGGGCGTGCCTGGCCTCGCTATGCTTGGCGGCTATGGCGTCCCAGTGGAAGGCCTTCCAGAGGTTCGCGGAGAACCTCGTGTTCAACGAGGCCCCGAAACTCATCCGCCAGCTGCCCAACCCCGAGCGCGTCCTCCAGCAGGGCCTCAAGATCGGTATGGAGGCACTCGCGGCCCAGGCCAACCCGTCGCCGGTCGCTCTCACCAGCGGACGGCCGGTGACCAGCGCCAGCGTGCCCACCGCGCAGCGGGCCCGGCGCATCGCCTACTCCCCCGACCTGGACGGCCGGGCCGATCCGGGCGAGATCGTCTGGACCTGGGTGGTCTACGAGGACGATCCGACCCGCGGCAAGGACCGCCCGGTGCTGGTGGTGGGCCGTGACCAGCGCACCCTGCTGGGGCTCATGCTGTCCAGCCAGGACCACCACGCCCACGACGACCAGTGGGTCGGGATCGGGGCGGGCACCTGGGACTACGACGGCCGGCCCTCCTGGGTGCGCCTGGACCGGGTGCTCGACGTGCCCGAGGACGGTATCCGGCGTGAGGGCGCCGTCCTCGACAAGGATCGCTTCGAGATCATCGCGACGCGGCTGCGGGCCGAGTTCTCCTGGAGCTGAGTTCGCGCACCAGCGGCAGTACGCCCTCGCCGACATGGCGGATCTCGTCGGCCTGCGGGTATCCCGACAACACGAACTCGCTGATGCCGAGGCCGGCGTACTCGGCGAACACGTCGGCCACCTGCTGATAGCTCCCGATCGCCGCGGTCCCCGCGCCGTCGCGCAGCAGACTCGGCCCGGCCCACAGACCGGGATGCACCTCAAGGCTGCGCGCATCCACCAATTCGCCGGTGGTCAGCGCCGCCATCCGGCGCTGCCCCTCCGATCCGCTGGCCAGGTAGCGCTCGTGGGCGCGACGCACCTCCTCGGCGGACAGTCCGGCGATGAGTTCGTCGGCGCGCCGCCACGCCTGCTCCTCGTCCGCGCGCGCGACGGTGTGCAGGCGCAGACCGAACTTCAGCTCCCGGCCGCGTTTCGCGGCGGCGGCGCGTACCCGCTCGATCTTCTCGGCGACCTGCTCGGGGGGCTCACCCCAGGTGAGGTAGACGTCGGCGTGCTCGGCGGCGACCTCGATGGCCTCCGGGGAGGACCCACCGAAGTAGATGGTCGGCAGGGTGTCCACCGGGTAGGCCATCCTGGCCGCCTCCACGTCGTAGAACTCGCCGTGGAAGGTGAACTCGGGGTTGCTCCAGGCCCCGCGCACCACCGCGAGGAACTCACCGGTGCGCCGGTACCGGGCGGCCTTGTCGATGCCGTCGCCGTAGCGGCGCATCTCCAGGTCGTCACCGCCGGTGACGATGTTGAGTGCCAACCGATTTCCGGTGAAACGCTGGTAGGTGCTGACCTGCTGGGCGGCCAGCGTCGGCGACAGCACCCCCGGCCGGAACGCCACCAGGAACTTGAGCCGGCGGCTGTGCTGCGCCAGCGCGGCGGTGGCCAGCCAGGAGTCCTCGCAGTGCGAGCCGGTCGGTGTCAGTGCCGCCTCGAAGCCGAGGTCCTCGGCGCTGCGCACCAACGCGGTCAGGTTCTCCAGCGTCGGCTGCAGATGCGACTGCACCCGCTGCGAGGAGCTGCCCCGGTTGTCCGCGATGGTGGTGGTGTCCCCGTGCGTCGGCAGATACCAGTGGAACTTCATCAAGCGACCCTCGCGTTCTCCAGCAGATTGTCCACACGCGGCATCACTTCGGCCGCAAAGCGTTCCATCTCCGCCTCGAAAGGCTGGAACGCCAACATGAATGTCTCGATACCGTCGCCGAACCAGTCCACGATGCGCCGTGCCACGGTGTCGTAGTCGCCGACGAGCCCGGCGGCAGTGCCCCCGTTGGGGCCGACATGCGGAAGGGCACTGAGCCGCTGCCACATCGGTGACGCCGGATCGGTGTCGCGCCCGAACTTGGCGGTGACGTCATCCGGGCGAGCCTGATCGGCGCGTTGCAACTCCCAGTGGTAATCCATGATTTCGGCCGCCTCGTGTGCCGTCGGCGCGGTCACCACGAACCCCGCCATCCCGAATCGCAACGGCGCCCCGGTGCGCGGTCGGCGCCGCACATCGTCGAGCAGTGTGCGGGCGTCCTGCGGCGACTGGCCGTTCAGGAACAGCACATCGGCTTCTGCGGCGGCCAGGGTGCGGGCCTGCTCGGACTCCCCGCCCAGATAGATCCGCGGTCGCACACCCGCGGGATGGATGACGAAATCGTCGATCTGAAAGTACTTTCCCCGCAATGTCGTTCGTTCTCCGGACAGCAGCGAGCGCACGGCGTGCAACCATTCGGTGCCGTACACGTAACGTTCGCCGTGCTCCAGCATGCCGATCCCGGAGCGTTCCAGATCCGGGATCCACCAGGCATTGACCACGTTCACGGCGAACCGGCCGCCGCTGATCTCCTGGATGCCCTGGGCCTGCTTGGCCAGGATCGTCGGGTGGATGATCGACGGCTTCACCGCGGCGATGATCTCGATCGTGTCGGTGAGCGCCGCCAGCGCGGCCGCGGCACTCCAGGCATCCAGCTGGTCGAGGTGTTCGCCCAGCGGATTCATCGTGTGCTGGGCGATCAGGGTCGAATCGAATCCCAGCCGTTCTGCCAGCAGCACCTGGTCGCGCACCCGCGCCCAGGAGGCATCGATGGGATCCTGCGGATGCGCGAAGGCGGCCATCGTGCCGTGCACATTGGCCCACACCCCGAACCTGGGACGATCGTGTTCGCGCGAGACTGTCACGCCACAAAAGTACTCACCACCAAGCACTTTGAGAAAACCGGACCTAGTTCGGATCAGCCAGATCTCTACTCTTCCGCCCGCCCCCCGGCATGCGTAGCTTGAGTCCGTTCCCTGACCGTCGCCCGCTTGCGAACCCCACCTTTCCCGCAAGCCGGACCATTGCGGTCGGGCCCATGTGCGTTGCCTCACAGTGCGGTGCAGCGCAGCGTGACCGAAAACCGTTCGAGCAAGAGAGCATTCCTGTGATCGAGATCGAGAACCTGACCAAGAGGTTCGGCGACCGCACCGTCCTGGACGACATCTCACTGTCCGTCGGTAGCGGGGAAATCCTGGCCGTGGTCGGGCCCAGTGGCGCCGGTAAGAGCACTTTGTCACGCTGTGTCAGTTTCCTGGAGCGCCCCACCAGCGGCACCGTGCGGGTGGACGGAAAGGACTTCTCCCGCCTCGACGGTGACGCGCTGGTAGCCGCACGCCGCAGTGTCGGGGTGATCTTCCAGACCGCGCCGCTGCTGCGGCGCCGCACCGTGGCGCAGAACATCGCGCTGCCGTTGCAGTATCTGCACGCCACCGACGGCTCGGTGGACAAGCGGGTGTCCGAGCTGCTGGACCGGGTCGGTCTCGGCGACCGCCGCGACTACTTTCCGGCACAGCTCTCCGGTGGGCAGAAGCAGCGTGTCGGCATCGCCCGCGCGCTCGCGCTGGGTCCGTCGAACCTGCTGTCCGACGAGGCGACCTCGGGTCTGGACCCGGCCACCACGAAGTCGATCCTCAAGCTGCTGAGCCATCTTCGCGACGAGTTCGGCCTGTCGATCATCCTGATCACCCACGAGATGGAGGTGGTCCGAGAGGTCGCCGACTCGGTGGCACGGATCGAGGACGGCCGCATCATCGAAAGTGGCTCGGTCGAGGACATCATCCTTGATCCGGCATCACCACTGGCCCACGAACTGCTGCCGGACCGGCCCAGCGTGGCGCTGCGCGGGGCCGGAGACATCTGGGAGGTGTCCTATGCCTCCCGCGATGTCCCGCTGGACTGGCTGACCTCCATTCAGTCCATCCCGGGCCTGGCCGGCACCCAGGTCAGCGTGCTCAGCGCCAGCGTGGAGGCCATCCGTGGCGTGGCCGTGGGCCGCGCGGTGCTGGCCCTGTCCCCGGGCACCCCAGCCGGTTTCGAGCGTCAGCTGCGTGACCGCGGCTTGCACGTGCGCCCCGTGAGCGCCGTCGCCGACGAGGAAGCCGCGTGAACTATCTGGCCCAGGAGGACTTCAGCACGCCGTGGTCCAGGGTTCCCGATCTGCTGCTGCCCGCCTACGGCCAGACCTGGCTGATGGTGGGCATCACGATGGCACTGGTCGTCCTGATCGGCACCCCGGTCGGCATCATCCTGCACAACACCTCGACACTCGGGCTGTTCCCGGATCCTCGGGTGTTCAACGCGCTCAACACCATCGTCAACGTCGGCCGGTCGCTGCCCTTCCTCATCCTGATGGCGGCCATCATCCCGGTCACGCGGTTCATCGTCGGCACCACCATCGGTGTGGCGGCGGCCATCGTCCCGATGACAGTGGCCGGTGTGCCGTTCTTCGCCCGCCTCGTCCAGAACGCGCTGCGCGAGGTCCGTTCCGATGTCACCGACATGGGTCTGGTGTCGGGCGGATCCCACGTTCAGGTCATCCGCTCGGTGCAATTGTCCGAGGCACTGCCCGCCCTTGCCGGAGCGCTGACCGTGAACACCATCGCCATGATCGAGTATTCGGCAATCGCCGGGTCCATCGGCGCAGGCGGTGTCGGGCATCTGGCAATCACCTACGGCTACAACCGCTTCGACGACAACATCATGATCGCCACGGTGATCGCGCTGATCCTCACCATCCAGCTGGTGCAGTTCACCGGGGATCGCGCCGTCAAAGCCCTCACCCGCTGAACCCCTTACACCCATATACAGAAGGAACGACTGTGGCAGATCAGAGCGGCACTCCCGGCCTCGACATCGAGATCAAGAAACGTAAGCGCTGGCCCTGGGCGGCGGGTGCGGTGGTGGCGGTGGTCGCCATCGCCGGCGGGGTGGCCTACGGCCAACTCTCCAACCGCGACAAGCCGTTCGGCACCGAACTCGAGGTGGCGACGTGGAGCACCGATATCGCCGCGGAGAACCTGCTGGCCTACATCTCCGAGAACGTTGCCCCCGATCACGGCATCACCATCAAGCCGGTCCAGATCGACAATCTGATCGAGATCAACCGGGCCGTCGACGCGGGCACCGTGGCGGGGAACTTCTTCGAGCATCAGCCCTTCCTCAACGATGCCATCGCCGCCAACGGATTCGAACTCACCTTGGCCGCACCGACATTCACCTGGGATCAGGCCACCTACTCGGACAAGTACAACAGCTGGGACGAGCTGCCCCGCGGGGCCAAGGTCGCGCTGCGTGACGATCCGGCCGGGCAGGCCATCGCGCTGCTCGACCTGGCCGAGGCCGGCCAGATCACGCTGAAGCCGGGCAAGGACACTGTCGCGGGCCTGCCCCAGCTCGGTGATGTCGCCACGAACCCCAAAAATTACGAGTTCGTCCAGGTACCCATCGGCCAGTTGGCCCGCAGCCTGCCCGATGTCGATGCCGTCGTCGTGCACATCTCCGATGTGTACGCCGCGGGACTGCGTGAAGATCAGATCCTGGACCGGCACCCCGCGCCGGAAGGTAGCGAGGGCGGCCTGGTGGTCAGCAACAAGCACCTCGACGATCCCAACGTGCAGAAGTTGATCGCCACCTTCCAGGATCCGAAGATCGCCGAGTTCCTGGAGACCACCGACAACGCCCTCATCCGCGACACCCTGGGCCCGATCGGTGCGTCCGGTACCGAGAGCGCGGAATCCACGTCGTGACCACCAAGAAGCCGCTGTACTACTCGGCGTTCGTCATGAACACCGCCTCCCATGTGCTACACGGTCTTTGGCGGGCCCCGGAGGCGCAGAACCACAAGTTCAACTCGCTGCGGCACTGGACGTCGCTGGCCGCCGAGGTCGACAAGGCCGGCTACGACTTGCTGTTCTTCGCCGACGTGTTCGGCCTGCGGGCACCGTGGAACGGCAACTGGCGCAAGTCGGTCGAGGCCGGGATCCAGATCCCGGTCAACGATCCCTCGGTGCTGGCGTCGGCGCTGGCGGCCGCGACGGAGAACCTGGGCATCGTGTTCACCAGCTCGATCATCCAGGACCACCCGTTCAACTTCGCCAGGAAAATGTCCTCGCTGGACCACTACACCGAGGGGCGGCTCGGCTGGAACATCGTCACCAGCTTCAACGCCAACATGTTTCGCAGCTTCGGATACGAAGGCACCCTGGCCCACGACCAGCGCTACGAGTGGGCCTACGAATACCTGGATGTCGCCTACAAGCTGTGGGAGGGCTCCTGGGATGAGGACGCGCTGGTGCAGGACAAGGAGCGCAGCGTGCACTCCGATCCGGCGAAGATCCACAAGATCAACCACGTCGGACAGCGCTACAGCGTCGAGGGGCCGCATTTCACCTCCCCGTCCCCGCAGCGCACACCTGTGCTGTTCCAGGCCGGGTCGTCGCCGGCAGGACAGCTGTTCTCCGCCCGTAACGCCGAGGGTGTCTACATCGGCAGCCCGACACCGGCCGATGCCTACAAGTTGACCAGCGAAACCCGCGCGCTGGCAGCCGAACACGGCCGCGACCCGCAGGACATCACCTTCGCCCAGGGGCTGTCGTTCGTCATCGGTGACAGCCATGCCGATGCGATCCGCCGCAATGACGAACTCAAGCGGTATCTCGACCTGGAGGGCATCGCCCTGCACGCGCTCGGCGATGCCGGTATCGATGCCGGCGGCCTTCCGCTGGACACCCCGATCAGTGAGCTCGGCGAATTCACCGGTATCCAGAGCTTCAAGCGCTGGGCCGCCGAGGTGTCCGGCAACGAGGAGCCCACCATCCGTGACATGGCCTGGGTGATGGAGGGCGCCAACCGCGTCGTCGGCACTCCCGAGGAGATCGCGGATCGGCTGGAGGAGTGGCGCGAGGCCGGCGTCGACGGCATCAACGTCTATCACGCGACCGTGCCCCAGTCGTTCCGCGAGGTGGCCGACCGGTTGTTCCCGACACTGCGCGAGCGTGGGCTGATCGGTACCGACAAGTCGGGCACGTTGCGCCAGAAGCTACTCGGACGCGGCGACCGTCTGCCGGACACCCATCCGGCGGCCAGGTACCGCGGGGCGTTCACCGACAACTCGCTGGCCGATCAGGTACCGGAGCCCGCACCGCACCAGCGACAGGGTCTCAGCACCAGCGCCTGATCACTCCCGCGCGAACCGCACGTGCGGCAGGCCGTCCTCGATGCTGACGCGGCACCGCACGCCGTAGACCGTGCCGATGAGACGTTCGGTGAGCACCTGGACGGGCGTGCCGGTGGCCACGATCCGGCCACCGGAAAGCACCACGACGTGGTCGCAGAACATGGCGGCCAGATTCAGGTCGTGCAGCGCCACCACGGTGGTGACGTTCAATTCCCGCACCAGTGCCAGGATCTCCAGCTGGTGGGCGATGTCGAGATGGTTGGTCGGCTCGTCCAGCAGCAGGTGATCGGGATCCTGGGCCAGGGCCCTGGCGATCTGGACCCGCTGGCGCTCCCCGCCCGAGAGCATGTGCCAGTACCGGTCGGTCATGTCCCGCAGCCCGGTGGCGGCCAGCGCGGCCTCGACCACGGCCGCGCCCTCGGGGTCCGCGCCGATCATCCCGGTGTACGGGATGCGGCCCAGCCGCACCACATCGCGCACCGTGACGTGCAGTTCGGTCTCGGCATGCTGGGCGACCATCGCCACCCGGCGGGCCAGTGCGCGCCGGGGCATCCGGGCCAGCGGCTCACCGTCGAGGTGCACTGTGCCGCGACTCGGCCGGTCCACCCCGGCCAGCAGTTTCAGCAGTGACGATTTGCCGGAGCCGTTGGGTCCCAGCAGGCCCACCGTGGCACCGGGCGCCGGTTCCACGGTGACACCGTCGAGCACCAGTCGGCCGGACCTCGTCCAGCTGACCTCGGCCGCGAGCAAGCTCATGCCGGTACCCCCCGGCGGCGCAGCAGGATCAGCGCGAACGCCGGGACGCCCAGCAGGGCCGTCACCACGCCCGTGGGCAGCTCCTGCGGCGCGAACACGGTGCGGGCCAGCGTGTCCACCCACACCATGAACACCGCGCCGAAGATGGCCACCGTCGGCAGCAGACGCCGGTGTGCGGGCCCGACCACGAAGCGCGCCGCGTGCGGCAGCACCAGGCCGACGAAGCCGATCGCGCCTGCGGCGCTGACCAGTGCCGCGGTGATCAGCGCGGTCATCACCAGCAGCACGATCCGCGCCTGCCGCACCGACACTCCGAGCGTGGCGGCCGCGTCGTCGCCGAAGGCGAAGGCGTCCAGGGCCCGTGCGTAGGCAAGGCAGCACACCAGTCCGGCGCCGACGACCACGCTGCACACCGCGACGTCGTTCCAGGACACCCCGGCCAGCGACCCGAGCAGCCAGAACAGCACCCCGCGGGTCTGCTCGGCGTCGGCCGAGGACAGCACGATGAACGAGGTCAGTGCCGAGAACAGTTGGGTGGCCGCCACGCCGGCGAGCACCACCCGGTCGGTGCCGCCACCGGCTGCGTACGCCAGCAGCAGCACCACCCCGAAGGACAGCACCGCCCCGACGAACGCACCGCTCGACAGGGTGAGCGTGCCGGCGCCCACGCCGAGCACCGCGATCAGCACGGCCCCCGTCGAGGCGCCCGAGGAAACCCCGAGCACGAACGGATCGGCAAGGGGGTTGCGCAGCAACGACTGCAGGATCGCCCCGCACAGCGCCAGGCCCGCACCGCACACCGCGGCCAGCAGGACCCGGGGCAGCCGCAGTTGCCAGACGATGCCGTCCTGGATCCGGGTGGCGCCCGACGGACCGGCGCCCAGATGCTCGGCGACGATCCCGTACACGTCGCGGACCGAAAGGGCGGCCGGACCGATCGTGATGGCCACCGCCGCCGAGACGACGAGCAGCGCGAGTCCCAGCACCCACAGCACCGGCAGCGATCGCGTACGCACGGTCAACGGCCGGAGGCGAATCCGAGTCGACGCAGGCCGTCGGCCACCTTCTCGGTGCCGTCCACGGTCCGTATCGAGGGATTCAGATCGGCCCCGTTCACGACGATGTAACGCTTCTGCTGGACGGCGGTCAGCCGCGAGGTCACCGGATTCGATTCCAGGAATGCGATTTTGGCCGCCAGTGCGTCGCCGTCGATGGTGCGCCGGCTCAGGTCGGCGAGCACCAGCACATCCGGGTCGCGGTCGGCGATCACCTCCCAGCTCACCTGCGGCCACTCCTCGGTGGTGTCGACGAAGATGTTGCGCGCACCGACGGTGTCGGTGATCACCCCGGGTGAACCGCAGCAGCCGCCGAAGTACGGGGCCCGGATATCGGAGAACCAGTACGCCAGGTCGGCATCGGCGTCGAGCCGGCTGTCCTGGATCCGCTGCTCCAGACCGGCGATCAGTTCCTCACCGCGCTCGGTGACGTCGAAGATGCGCGCCAGATCCCGGATCTCGCCGTAGATCGCGTCCATCGTGAACGGCTCGGTGCGGGCACCGTCGGCGTTGACCGACACCTTGCCCACGCAGTCACTGGGCGCCAGATAGCTGGGCACGCCCAGCGATTCGAACTGGTCACGGTCGGCGACGCCACCGGGTCCAAGGGTCCCGGCGAACGATGCCGACACGAAGTCCGGTTCGGCGTCCAGCACGGTCTCCAGCGAGGGTTTGTTGACCGCCAACCGCGGCACCCCGGCGTTGTCCTGGGCGAGGTTCTCGCGCACCGGATCCGTCCACGTCGCGGTGCCGACCATACGGTCGGCCAGGCCGAGGGACAGCAGGATCTCGGTGGAGCCCTGGTTCAGCGACACCGCGCGCTGCGGTGGCGCGTCGATCACCACGTCACGGCCGCAGTTCTGCACCGTGATCGGGAAACCGGCTGTTGCATTGCTGCGTTCGGCGGGGGCCTCGGGCTGGCCGCAGGCGGTCAGCACCGCCACCGAGGCCGCGACGAGAATCCGGCGGCCGATCATCCGGGCTGCCCGGCGGTCGTGAAGCCCGCGGCGAGCTTCTCGACGGCGGCGACCTGCCGGATACCGGGATCGAGCTCCGAACCGGTCAGCACGACATAGCGTTTCTGCTGCACCGCCGTCATGGTGCGGGTCACCGGATTGGACTCCAGGAACGCAATTTTGGTGTCCAGCGCGTCGCCGTCGATGCGCTTGCGGCTCAGATCCGCCAGCACCAGCACGTCGGGGTCGCGGTGGGCCAGTGCCTCCCAGCTGATCTCCGGCCAGTCCTCTTTGGCGTCGTCGAACACGTTGGTGGCGCCGACCTCGCGGGCGTAGAGGCCCGGTGCCGAACAGCATCCGGCCAGATAAGGCGTGCGCAGCCCGGAGAACCAGAACGCGACGGTGGCGTCCCGCTGCGGGACCGCCGACGCGTCGCCCAGCCGCTTCCTCAGATCGCCCACCAGCTGCGCGCCGCGGTCCTGCACATCGAAAATCTGTGCCAGTTCTGTGATTTCACGGAAAAGGGTGTCCATTTCCAGCGGGGCGGTGCGAGTCACCGTCTCGCCCTCCACCACCGCGTCGGTGCACACCGACGGCGACTGGTAGGTGGGTATCCCGAGTTCGGCCAGGCGGGCGCGTTCCCCGACGACCGCCGGGGTGAAGGTGTGCGCGCTCGCCGAGGTGATGATGTCGGGTTCCAGATCGAGCACGGCTTCCAGACCGGGATCGTTGTCCGCGAGCCGGGGCACCCGGTCGTTGTCGGCCGCCAACTCGGGAAGCACCGGATCGAACCAGGTGGAGGTGCCGACCATGCGGTCGGCCAGACCGAGCGAGAGCAGGATCTCGGTGGAGGCCTGATACAACGACACCGCGCGCTGCGGCGCCGCCGCGAAGGTGACCTCCACACCGCAGTTCTGCAGTGTCAGCGGATAACTGGTGGCACCGGTGGTGCCGCCCTCCGCGGGTGCCGGGGCGGGCGTTTCGGTGCGACTGCACGCGGTGACGAGGAGTGAAAGGGATACAAGCGTGATGAACACACGCACGGCGGTGACTTCCTTCGGTGCAGGGCCCAAGCGCGGAGCCGTCGACGGTTCGGCGACCGCAGGCATTCGGACTCAGAGGTCGGGCCTCATACCGTTGCGCGTCAGCTCCGGATTCTCACCGGATTCCCCTGCAGGTCAGCACCCGCACTCTACCGCGATCGGGTCAGCGTGGATGCCGCCACATGGGGTACAGGACGGGCCCGCCGTCGGGCAGCCCGATCTCGCCGGTCACCTCGAAACCGAACCGCTGGTAGTAGCCGATGTTGTCGGGGTTGCTCGACTCCAGATAGGCCGGCGCGAACTCGGCATCGCAACGATCCAGCCGTGACCGCATCAGGGCGTGCCCGAGTCCGGCTCCGCGCACCTGCGGGTCGCTGCCGATCACGCCCAGATACCAGTGCGGTTCTTCGGGATGCTCTCGTTTCATCAATTCGGTGACGCGGATACCGCGACGCACCGCGGTCCCGAAGGTCAGCAGCATGCCCGGCGCGGCACGCAACTCCTCGACGGGGGTGTGCTGCCACTGACCCGGCGGATCCCACAGTGCCGCCGCGCCGATGGCCGGCCCGACCGACGCGACCTCCACCCCACCGCGGGCCAGGTGGTGATGGCGGGTCAGGGCGGCGAACAGCTTGGGCAACTTGCGCCGCCGGGCCCGGGCGTCGGGCAGCAGCCACGTCATCACCGGGTCGTCGAAGAACGCGCGGCCCAGGGCGTGGGACAGCGCAGGGATATCGGCGCGCGCCGCGGGGCGGACCACAACGTCGTCGGTGTTGCTCACGCCCTCCATTCAGCCCTGCGTGATGTAAGCCTGCAACTGCTCCTTGCTGGACTCCAGCTCCTGCATCCGGGTCTTGACCACATCGCCGATGCTGACGATGCCGGCCAGTTTCCCGTCCACCAGCACCGGGATGTGCCGCACCCGTTTGTGGGTCATCACGGCGCTCAGACTGTCCACCGAGTCCTCGGGCGAGCAGAACACCAGGTGCTTGGTCATGATCTCGCTGACCGGCCTGCCCAGCAGGTCTGCGCCGAGATCGTGCAGCTTGTGCACCACATCGCGTTCGGACACGATGCCGACCGGCCCGTCCGGGCCGACGACCACCATCGCTCCGATATTGCGGTCGACCAGGCCGGTGAGCAGGACGGCCACCGGTGTCTCCGGGGTGATCGTCGCGACGGCGGCTCCCTTGGCCTTCAGCACGTCGGCGATACGCATGGCACCCTCCCCATCGGTGAATGTGATCCCGAACACATTCCAGGCTACGTCGGATCGGTGGCCGTTTGGCCGATTGTGCGGAACCCGCGCCGATACCCGCGTATATCTGAGCCCATGATCGAGGTGACGCTCCTGGGCACCGGCAGCCCCATCCCCGACCCCGATCGGGCCGGCCCGTCGACGCTGATCCGCGCGGGCGGGCAGACCTTCCTGGTGGACTGCGGACGCGGGGTCCAGCTGCGGCTGGCCGCCGCCGGATCCGCCGCCAACACGCTGACGGCACTGCTGCTGACCCATCTGCACAGCGATCACATCGCCGATCTCGGCGACGTGATCATCACCCGCTGGATCAGCACGTTCGCCCCGAATCCCGCACCGCTGCAGATCATCGGCCCATCGGGCACCGCCGAGGTCGTGGATGCGACGCTGGCGGCGTTCGGTCGCGACATCGGCTACCGCATCGCCCATCACGCCGATCTCACCGCACCACCGGCCATCGAGGTGCACGAGTACTCCGAGGGCGTGGTGTGGGATGTCGACGGCGTCCGGATTCTGGCCGCGCCGACCGACCATCGCCCGGTCGCACCGACCGTCGGCTTTCGCATCGAACACGACGGTGCGTCGGTGGTGCTGGCCGGCGACACCGTGCCGTGCGAAAGCCTGGACGAACTGGCCGCGGGCGCAGGGGCTTTGGTGCACACCGCGATCCGTCACGACCTGGTCGACGCGATGCCGCTGCAGCGGATCCGCGATATCTGCGACTACCACTCATCGGTCGAACAGGCCGCCGATACCGCCGCCCGCGCCGGGGTGGGCATCCTGATCCTCACCCACTACGTACCGAGCCCGGCCCGCGGTCAGTACGAGGAGTGGCGCGCCCTGGCGGCCGGCGTGTTCGACCGCCAGATCGAACTCGGCGACGACCTGCACCGGGTGCAGGTCCATCCCGGCGTCTGCACCAAACCCCGGTGATTTGTGGAGTCTTTGTCGGACTCATTCCGACAAAAACTCCTCAAATCGCGTCAAGCCAGCCGGGTGATCTCCACGACGACGTCCAGATCGGTGGAGCCCTCGCCGGAGTAGATGCCCTTCAGCGGCGTCACATCGGCGTAGTCGCGCCCCACGCCGACGCTGATGTACTGCTCGTTGATGGCCTTGTCGTTGGTGGGGTCGTAATGCCACCAGTCCCCCGTCCAGGCCTGGATCCAGGCGTGGCTCTGACCCTCGATGGTGTCGCCCACCTTCGCGGTGCGCTTGGGGTGCAGATACCCCGAGACGTAGCGGGCCGGAATGCCCATCCCGCGCAACAGGATCAGCGTCAGATGCGCGAAGTCCTGGCAGACGCCCTTGCCTTCACGCAGCGCGTCCAGCCCGGATGAGTGCACCCCGGTGGTACCGGCGACATACTTGAGCTCGCCGTGCACCCAGCGCGCGGCCTCGATGACGGCCTCCTGCGGTTCGTGGTACTTGGCGATGCGCCGGCCCACCCGCTCGATGCGCTTGCTGGCCGGGGTGTAGAGCGTGGGGGTGAGCAGTTCGTCGAAACGGTCGATCACCGCCGCGGATTCCAGGTCCGCCCAGCTCACCGATGTCTCTGGGGCATCGGGCTTTTCGGTCTCGACCACCGAGGAGGCGGTGACCTCCAGCTCGACGTGCGGCGCATGCAGGTCGAAGGTCGTGACGGCGGTGCCCCAGTAGTCCACGTACCGGTACTGCCGGGTGGCGGGCACCGTCTCCACCCGGTTGAGGATCACGTTCTGGCGCGAGTCCGACCGCGGGGTCAGCCGAGCCTCGTTGAACGACGCGGTGACCGGCGACTTGTACGCATAGCCCGTTGCGTGGACCACCCGCATACGCCACATCAGATCTCCCCCTCTTCGATGACGGTGCCACCCGCACGGCCGGCGTCGGTCCACGCGACCCATGGTGCCGAGTGAAAGTACTGCAGTGCCAATGCGTCTCCCACTTCGACACATGTCTGCTGCAAGGCTGCCAGTTGATCTTCCAGGGATTCCAGCAGCGCGCCGGGCGGCAGGAACTCCAGCTCGCTGCGGGCCCGTCCGAGCAACCGCTGCGCTTCGGCGGTCAATCCGACCCGGTTGTGCCTGCGGTGCAGCAGTTCGTCGAGGCTGTGCTCGGCCAACCGCAGCGAGTAGTAGATCGATCGCGGGAAAAGCCGGTCCAGCAACATGAACTCGACCACCCTGCTGGCGTCCAGGACACCTCGGTAGGTGCGCAGGTAGGTGTCGTGGGCGCCCGCCGAACGCAGCACCGTGACCCAGGCCGGCGAGGAACCGCTGTCACCGACCCGCGACAACAGCATGCGCACCGTCATGTCCACCCGTTCGATGGCCCGGCCCAGCACCATGAAGCGGTAGCCGTCATCGCGCGAGAGCGTCGAATCGGCCAGCCCGGCGAACATCGCGGCCCGGCCCTCCACGTAGGCCAGGAACTCGTGCGGACCGAGCCGCCGGGCCGCCCGTTCCCGCTCGGCGAGCGCGTTGTAGGTGGTGTTGAGGCACTCCCACATCTCGGTGGAAGTGACTTCGCGTGCCCCACGGGCATTTTCGCGGGCAGCCGTGATCGACTCGACGATCGAGCAGCCGCCCTTGGTGTCCTTGCCGAAAGCGACGAGGTCGGTCAGCGACCACACGTCCAGCTGTTGGTCGGGGGGTTCGATGTCGAGCACCTGCAGCAGCACCCGTGAAGTCTGGTCGGGGTCCACGCTGGAATCTTCCAGCAGCTGGTGCACCACGACGTCGAGGATGCGTGCGGTGTCGTCGGCGCGCTCGACATAGCGGCCGATCCAGTACAACGATTCCGCGTTACGTGCCAGCATCAGTCGACCACCACCTGTTGTTGCTGCTGCTGTTGTTGTTCGTTCTGGCCGGACGAGCCCCGGAAGTCGCGGGTCTGCTGCTGCTGGGTCTGTTCGCCCTTGACCTCCCGGCCGGCTTTGCCGTTGCGGGAGACCTTTTCGGCCACCGACGGCTTACCGGTCTTGGGGGCATCAGGCAGCGCCCGCACCACCTCGGCGGCGGCCAGTTCGCGATCGGCGGCCGAGGTCCGCGAGGCCAGCACCCAGGTGTCCTTGGAGCCGCCGCCCTGGCTGGAGTTCACCACCAATGAACCTTCCGGCAGCGCCACCCGGGTCAATCCGCCCGGGAGCACCCAGACGTCATCGCCGTCGTTGACCGCGAACGGCCGGAGGTCCACGTGCCGGGGTGCCAGCGTGTCGTCGATCTGGGTGGGGACGGTGGACAATTGGACGACGGGCTGCGCGATCCAACCGCGCGGGTCGGCGCGGACCTTCTTGGTGATCGCCGCGAGTTCCTTCTCGGAGGCGTCGGGGCCGAACACGATGCCGTAGCCACCGGAACCCTCGACGGGTTTGATCACCAGTTCGTCGACCCGGTCGAGCACTTCCTCGCGCTCGTCGTCGAGCCAGCACCGGAAGGTGTCGACGTTGAGTAGCGACGGCTTCTCGCCGAGGTAGTACTCGATGATGGTCGGCACGTAGGTGTAGACCAGCTTGTCGTCCCCGACGCCGTTGCCGACCGCACTGGAGATCACCACATTGCCGGCCCGGGCCGCGTTCAGGACCCCGGCCACCCCGAGCACCGAATCCGGCTTGAACTGCATCGGATCCAGGTACTCGTCGTCGATGCGGCGGTAGATGACGTCGACCTGCCGCTCCCCCTCGGTGGTGCGCATGTAGACGGTGTTGTCGCGGCAGAACAGGTCTCGGCCCTCGACGAGTTCGACGCCCATCTGGCGGGCCAGCAGCGAATGCTCGAAGTAGGCCGAGTTGTAGACGCCGGGGGTCAGCACGACGACGGTCGGGTCGGCCTCGTTGGTGGCCGCCGCCTTGCGCAGCGCGCGCAGCAGATGCGAGGAGTAATCGCCCACCGCCCGCACCCGGTGGGAGGCAAACAGGTTCGGGAACACCCGCGCCATGGTGCGGCGGTTCTCCATCACGTAGGACACCCCCGACGGGCTGCGCAGGTTGTCCTCGAGCACCCGGAAGGTGCCCTGGGCGTCGCGGACCAGATCGATCCCCGCGACGTGGATACGCACGCCGTTGGGCGGCACGATGCCGACGGCCTCGCGGTGGAAGTGCTCGCAGGAGGTGATGAGCCGCCGCGGAATCACCCCGTCGCGCAGAATCTCCTGTTCGCCGTAGATGTCGTCGAGGTAGAGCTCGAGCGCTTTGACCCGCTGCGCGATGCCCTTCTCCAGGCGTGACCACTCGGCCGCGGAGATGACGCGCGGCACCAGGTCGAGCGGGAACGGGCGTTCCTGGCCGGACAGCGAGAAGGTGATGCCCTGGTCGATGAAGGCGCGGCCGAGGGCTTCGGAGCGGGCGGCCAGCTCGGAAGCGTCCGACGGCGAGAGTTCAGCGAAAATCCCCTTGTAGGGTCCGCGGACGTTGCCTTCGGCGTCGAACATCTCGTCGAAGGCCGCCGAGTATCTGCCCAGATTCTCATAGCCGTCGAAAATGCCGGCCTGGCGTTTGACCGCGCGCGAACCGGGACGTGACGTACGGGCTGATTCGTTCGGCAGGGTTCGTAGGCTCACCGGTGCCATGCTGCCGTAAGTCCGCCATTTCGGCAGGCCACTCGCTCCGCTTTGGGGGATTGGCACCCCCGCTGGTAACCTGGACAACCGCTGCCCGTTGCCGGGCCAAAGACTTACGTATCCAACCGACGTTTTACGAAGGAACTACACGCGTGGCCAACATCAAGTCGCAGGAAAAGCGCATCAAGACCAACGAGCGCCGTCGACTGCGCAACCAGTCCGTCCGGTCGTCGCTGCGTACGGCTGTGCGCGGGCTGCGCGAGGCCATCGACGCCGGTGAGAAGGACAAGGCCGGCGAACTGCTGGTCGCGACCAACCGCAAGCTGGACAAGGCTGCCAGCTCGGGCGTCATCCACAAGAACCAGGCCGCGAACAAGAAGTCCGCGCTGGCGCTGGCCGTCAACCAGCTCTGATCTCTTCCGCACACCCGCGCGTCGACGCTCCGCCGTCACGCGCGGGTTTTTGCGTGTCCGGGCTCAGTCGGTAGCGAGTTCGGCGACCTTGCGCACCGCGGCCTCCAGCGCGTAATCCGCGTCGGCCGCCGCGCCCTTGACGTCGGCGTTCAACGACGCGACCACCCGCAGTGCCTCGGCCACCCGGTCGGGCGACCAACGCCGCGACTGCTTCTGCGCCTTCTGCACCCGCCACGGCGGCATGCCCAGTTCGCCGGCCAACTGGTACGGGTCACCCCGCATCGGGCCCACCCTGGCGATGGTGTGCACCGCCTCGGCCAGCGCATCGGCGAGCACCACGTGGGGTTCTCCGCTGAGCATCGCCCACCGCAGCGCCTCCGCCGCCCCGGACACGTCACCGAGGACGGCCTTGTCGGCGATGTCGAAACCTTTCACCTCGGCCTTGCCCTGGTGGTACTGGCGCACCGCTGCGGCGTCCACCGTGCCGTCGGTGTCGGCGACGAGCTGTGAGCACACCGCCGCCAGCTCCCGGATGTCCGAACCGACCGCATCGAGGATCGCCGAGACGGTGTCATCGTCGACCTTCACCTTCAGCGACCGGAACTCGCGGCGCACGAAATCGGCGCGTTCGGCGGGCTTGGCGATCTTCGCGCACGGATGCACCTGAGCACCAAGCTTTTTGAGCTGGTCGGCCATCGCCTTGGCGCGTCCGCCGCCGGAGTGCAAGACGACCAGCTGGGTGCCCGGCGGCAGGTCTGCTGCCGAGCTGACGATCAGCGACGCCGCCTCCTTGCCCGCCTCACCGGCGGATTCCAGCACGACCACCCGCTCATCGGCGAACAACGACGGGCTCAGCAACTCGGCGAGCTCGCTGGTGCTGACCTCACCGGCGCGCAACCGGTCCACCGGGACATCGACCGTGCCTGCCTTCTTCCGGGCTGTTTTCAGCACCCCGGCCACCGCACGTTCGACGAGCAGTTCCTCATCGCCGAGGACGAGGTGCAATTCCGCGGTGTCGGTCACCCAAGGATCGTTTCACGCCGCGGCGACAACACCGGAGAGGGTCCAGGCCAGCAGACAGCACGCCGCGCCGACACTCAGCATCCGGCCCCACMGCCGGCGCCAGCTCAGGATCGCCACGATGCTCACCGTGGTGATCAATGCCATGCCGGCGGCGCCGGACGGAACGGTGACCGACGCCCCCGGCACCGCGGCGATGCGGTGCGCCACCGTCAGCAACCACCACAGCTCCGGCCCGGTGAACCGGATCAGCAGGCCCGCACCCGTCGGCGAGAACGCCGACAGTGCTGCCGCGGCGGTGCCGATCACCGTGATCGGCGGGACCACGGCGGCCACGACCAGATTGGCCAGCACCGCGAGCACGCTGAACCGACCCGAGATCCCGGCGATCAGCGGGGCGGTGACCAGCTGTGCGGCCAGTGCGATGCTCACCGCCGCGGCCAGCGGGGTAGGCCACCCGCGCTCGATCAGCCGGGCCGACCACATCGGGGCGATCACCACGAGGGCTGCGGTCGCCACCACCGACAACGCGAAGCCGGCGTCGACGGCCAGCTGCGGCGCCACCGACATCAGCGCGATGACGCTGGCCGAGAGCACCGGGATGGCCTGCCGGCGGCGGTGGGTCAGCACCGCCAGCAGCGCGATGCCGCCCATGACCGCCGCGCGCAGCACGCTCGCCGACGGTTCGACCACGACGACGAACCCGATCAGCACCACCAATGCCAGCAGCGCGGCGAGCCGGGGGCCGATCACCGCGGCCGACAGCAGGGCGGTGCCGCACACGATGGTGACGTTGGCGCCCGACACCGCGGTCAGATGGGTCAGGCCCGCGATCTTGAAGTCGTCGACCGTCGTCGCCGTGACCGCCGACATGTCGCCGAGCACCAGGGCGGGCAGCATCGCGGCCTGATCGGCGGGCAGCACCCGGCGGGCCGTTTCGGCGAATTCCGAGCGGATGTGCCCGGACAGCCGGCGCACCCTCGGTACGGCTCCGAGCGTCGGCTCACCGATCGCGGTGAGCACCGCGACGCTGAGATCGCGCCGCAGTGGACGACCGATGCGGGCCCGGAAGGTGGCCGGGCGGCCCACGGTCAGTGCGGCGAAATCCGTCACCGGCGCGAAGACGAGCACCATCCCGCTCAGCGGGCTGCCGTCGAGCGCGCGTAACCCGGCCCGAAACATGATGCGGCCCTGCCCCAATGAGCGCGGTGACTCCGTGGGGACCACACCGACGGTGGCGGTGTGGCCGTGGCGTGCGGCAATCGGGTGCTGCCGCACGTCGTGGGCACGCATCGCGATCGACAGGCCGAACGCCGTGCCGATCACCGCGACCGCGGCCACCCCGGCCACCCCCAGCCGGATCCCGCGCCGGGCGCACCACCGTCCGGCCAGCGCCGTCGCCGCGATGGTGCTGACCACGATCGCCACGATGACCGAAGGTGAGAAGAGGATTCCGGCGGCGGTCACCGTCCAGCTGGTCGCCGCGGCGGGGACCAGCCGGATATCCACCTGGCGTTCTTCGGGGTTCACACATCGACCAGGTCACGCAGCTTGTCCAGGCGCGCCGGACCGATGCCGTCCACCTCGCTGAGTTGGTCGACGCTGGTGAACTTCCCGTTGGCCTCGCGCCACGCGATGATCGCCGCGGCGGTGACCGGCCCGACCCCGGGCAGCGCGTCGAGATCCGCGGGGGTCGCGGTGTTCAGATCGACAGGTCCCCCGGGCACAGCGGTTGCGGCCGGTGCCGCCGGGGCGGCTTGCTCGGCCGGAGTCGCCGAACTCACCGAACTGCCCATCGGTGACGGCGATCCTGCCGGGGCAGCCAACCCGACAATGATCTGTTCGCCGTCGACCACGCGGCGCGCCAGATTCAGCCCGACCAGATCCGCGCCGTCCACCGCGCCACCGGCGGCATCCAGCGCGTCGGCTACCCGGTCCCCCGGCGTCAGCGTCACCAGTCCCGGCGTGTTGACCAGACCGACGACGCTGACCACCACCGGCCCATCCGGTGGCGCCGGCGGTCCGGGAGTGGCGCTCGCCGAGGAAACCATCTGCACGGCAGGAAGATTCGCCGAAGAGACCGGCGGCGGAGAATCGCGCATCACCGTGAACACCGTCACCAACACGGCGATGATCCCGACGCCCAGCAACGCGATCACACCGGCGCGACCCGGATCGGCCCGCAACGCACCGAGCCAGTCCCGCGCGGAGCGACTGTCACCGTCGGGCAGCCACCTGGCCAGGGCGGTGTCCGATTCTTCGTCCGGCGCTTGGGTTGCCGCGTCGCGGTCGGTGCCGATGCGCCGCGTCAGACGCTGTGCAGGCGATTCGGTGTCCATGAGCCGACGGTAGGCATCCGGGCCGACCTACCGGGCTCGTCGCCGGCCGTCACGGGTCAGGCTGTGGATGAATCCGGCATTGTGAATGAGCGGCACCGATTTCCCTCCGATTCGAACAACGAATGAGGCGCAGACCATTAACTGAGGCCAGGCGTGCACATCCCGGCACGACACGGATCAGGGACCGGGAGCCGCCGGCGTGGCGCGCCTCGCCGCAATGCCGCCGCGTACGCTTCTGCACGCGCGAATTCGTGCGTCTGGGCGTCGAAACGGCTGTTACATTGAAAATGATCAACACCGTCAAATTACGGGAGAGGCTCGCCTATGCCCGACGATGACCATGCTTCGCGGGTCATCGTGGTGGGAAGTTCCGCAGGTGGCCTCGACGCCCTGAAGCAGTTGCTCGGAGCCGCGCATCCGGGGCTGGGATGGTGCTTCGTCATCGCGCAGCATCTGGCGCCGGACGACACCAGTGCCCTGGCGTCCCTGCTCACCCGGTCCACCTCGCTGCGGGTCGTGGAAGCCACTGACGGACTTGCGCTCGGACCGGACATGGTGTTCGTGACTCCACCCAGGACCGACATCACGGTCAGCGCGACCGCATCGAACGCCATCACCGTGAACCTCGTCGCGCCCGACGAAGATCGCCGTCCATGGCCGAGCATCGACCGGTTGTTCATCTCGGCCGCGCTTGCACTCGGCGAAGAAGCCGTGGCCGTGGTGCTGTCCGGCACGGGTGAGGACGGCGCGGCCGGGGTGGAGGCGGTCACGGCTGCCGGGGGCGTCGTCATCATCCAGGATCAGGCCAGCGCAGCGTTCGGCTCGATGCCCGGTGCCGCGTATGCCACCGGGTCGACAGACCTGCAGTTGCCACCGCACGACATCCCGGCGGCGCTGGCGAACATCCTCACCGTTCACCCGTCCTCTGCCGGAGAGGTGCAGTCGGAGCGGTCCACCGGCGTGGCACTCGACGATGCCGCGGTCGAAGCGGCGATCGTGGCGTTGCATTCGGCGACCGGCATCGACTACTCCGGTTACAAGAGGACCACCGTGCGGCGGCAGATCGAGCGGCGCCAGCGGATCGCCGACCAGACACCTGCCGATTACGTCCTCGGCCTCGCCTCGGACCCCGCCGAGGCGGCGATGTTGAGTCGCGGCATCCTGGTCGGTGTGACGGCCTTCTTCCGCGATGCGCCGGTATGGGAAGCGCTGTCGGTCCTGCTCCGCGAAGCTGTCGGCGAACTCCCACCGAACACCCAACTGAGGATGTGGGTGCCCGGGTGTGCCAGCGGCGAGGAGGCCTACACGGTTGCCATGCTCGCCGCCGACGCGCTGGACGCCGGCCCCGGCGATCTTCCCCGGCGACTCAAGATCTTCGCCACCGACCTGGACGAACGTGGTCTCACTGCGACGCGGCGAGCGCGTTATTCGGAAGAATCGGTCGCAGCGGTACCAGCACCACTGCGCGACCGTTGGATGCGCTCGGTCGACAGCGAGTGGGAGGTGTCGCCGATTCTGCGGGAATGCGTCGTGATCGCCACGCACAACGTGGCGTACGACCCACCGTTCCCACGGCTGCACCTGATCTCGTTGCGTAACACCATGATCTACTTTCAGCCGCACCTTCAGGACCGGGTGCTGCGACTGTGCCAGTTCGCCCTGTTGCCCGACGGGTTGCTCATCCTCGGCAAATCCGAACAAGTACCGCAAGTGGATTCGCTGTTCTCCGCTACGGGCGACGGTCACCGCATCTACCGACGCCTGGAATCCGCGACACCGGCACCGCTCCCCCACGGGCGCTATCAAACGGCGCTGCCCGCACCGAACGCTGCAGTCGCCTTGCCGCGCCACGCCTACAACCCCGCCATGTACCGCAGGCTGTTGCGCAGCTTGGCGGCGCCGTCGTTGGTGCTCGACGACGACGACACGCTCATCGAGGTGATCGGCGACGTATCCGACTGGTGCGCACTGGGCGAAGGGCGTCACTCGGGTCATGTCACCGAGATGTTGCGTGAGCCCTACCGGTTGGCGGTGCGCACCATGCTCAGCCAGATCCGGCAGGGTGCCGGCACCGCGGCCTTACGCCGGGTCTCGACGGGTGCTGACGGCTCCGTCGAGGTCAGCCTCATCCCGGTGCTCGCCGACGGGATCGGCGCGGTGATCAGCTTCCGCGCCGCGGCACTCCAGACGTCCGAACCACCGGTGGTCATCGACCCGGACTCCTCACCGCTCAGTGCGGCGCTCGAAGCCGCTCATGATGCGCTGCAGGCCACCATCGACGATCTGAGCCACTCCAACGAAGAACTACAAGCGCTGAACGAGGAACTACAAGCCAGTTCCGAAGAACTGCAAGCCACCTCCGAGGAGGCGCAAGCCACCAATGAGGAACTCGAGACGGCGAACGAGGAACTCACCACCCTCAACCAGCAACTGGAGGCACGCGGCGCCGAACTCAGCAGCGCCAACACCGATCTGGAGAATATCCAGGCCTCGATGACCAGCGGGCTGGTCATGGTGGACCACGAGCTGCGAATCGTGCGGTACAGCCCTTTGGCGGTGCGGGTGTTCTCCCTGATCCACGAGGACATCGGCCGCCCACTGCCCTCTGTGCCCACCACGATCGCGGTGCCCAGCCTGGCGATCGACCTACGTGAGACCATGGCCACGAGGGCATCACGACTCATCGAGCTGAGCGACGAGACTCGCGATTTCCTGCTGCAACTGCAACCTTATACGGGCTCGTCGGGCGAGGTGCTCGGTGCACTGGTGGTGGTCATCGACGTCAGCGACATCGCGCAGGCCCAACGCGAAAGGGAAGACGCGCTGGCGAACCTCGAGACGGTCGCCGAATCCGTACGCGAACTCGTCTGGCAGCGCGATGATTCCGGCGCGCTGATCTATGTCACCAAAAGGGTGGAAGACATCTACGGACTGGCTCGGGAACGCGTGTTGGCAGATCCAGGATTGCTGACTGCCGCCATCCATCCCGCTGATCGAGACCGAGTGGCGGCGGCCATGGCGAGCACCGACCGCCGCTGGCAACTCGAATACCGAATCATCCGGCCCGATGGCACCATTCGCTGGATCGATGAGTCCGCGATCCACACCGACAGCGCGGTCCACGGCGTCCCGTCGATCACCGGCAGTGCGCTCGACGTCACCGACCGGCATCGTCTGCAGTCGGCGGCCGCGAGTCGAACCGCCGTCCTGGAAGCATTGTTGAGCACCGAGACCGTCGGCGTGCTCGTGCTCGACGCCGACGATCGCGTCCTGCAGGCCAGTGGATCGGTCGGCGCGATCATCGGGTACTCACCCGAGGCGATGATCGGAACCCCGCTGAACGTGCTCCTCGAACACGACCCGGCCGCATCGCTGCTCGCACCGTCCACGACCGGCCTGGCTCTCGATGCGCGACGGATCCTCGGACCGGAGGGCACGTACCGGGCGGTGAGCATCGAGACGGTCGCTGTGATCACCTCCGACGCCGCGGACCCGGACACTGCGCCCGCGCGGGTTGCCCTGCTGCACGACGCGACCAGATTGCGCCAGGTGAGCGCCGACCTCGCCGCGCGCGAACAGTTCGATCAGCAGACCGGGCTCTTGACTCGTACGTACTTCCGTTCGCGTACCGACGAATTGGCATCTTCGGGCACGTCGGGCTTTGCCGTGCTCTGGATCGACCTGGACGGATTCAAGGCGATAAACGACCGCTTCGGCCACCGCAGCGGAGACGCGGTGCTGGCAACAATCGCCGGCCGGCTGCAGCGCGCTGCACGTCGCCACGACGTCATCGGACGACTCGGCGGCGACGAGTTCGCCATGCTCATCACCCACGTCGATGATGTGAACAGCATCGAGTCGCTCGTCCACCGGATCTCCACTGCCGTGCGGGAACCCGTGGCCATCGACGGTGTGATGGCCTATGTGTCGGCATCGGTGGGCATCGCCGTGCACGCGCAGGACGGTCGTACCGCCGAGGAACTTCTGGACAATGCGGATACCGCCATGTACGCGGCCAAGAGCCAGGGCGGTGACCGGCATGCCTATTTCACCCAGGACATGAACGACCGTGCCGACGAGCGTTCCGAGTTACGCCGCGAGCTGGCGGGGGCGGTGCGCGCCGGTGACTTCGAACTGCACTACCAGCCGGTGATCGACGTGGAAACCGGCCAGCTCGCCCATGTCGAAGCACTGTTGCGATGGCGCCGAGGTAGTGAACTGGCCACCGCCGACACCTTTATCACGCACGCGCTGGATACCGGCCAACTCCGCGCTATCGGCCGAATCGTACTCAAACTGCTCGATGCCGACATCACCCGTCTGCACCATCGCCTCGGCGAGAGCCAACCCCTGATGGCGGTCAACCTCTCCGGTGTCGAACTCGAGGAGCGCGATACCGCGGACCGGCTGCTGACCTGGAATCCCGCGGGCGGGTTCGAACGCGTCATCGCCGAGGTTACCGAGTCGGTGCTGCTGGCTCCCGAGGGGCGGGCGATCCACACCCTTTCGGTGCTCCGCCGCCTTGGCGCGACCATCAGTGTCGACGACTTCGGAACCGGCTATTCCAATCTGGAAACCCTCGATCGTCTTCAGCCGGACATCATCAAGGTGGATCACTCGATGATCCAGCGAGCCGTCGATATCGGCGGGCGGGCGTCGAAGATTCTGACGGCCTCGGTGCACCTCGCTCATGCGCTTGAAGCGAAGGTCGTCATCGAGGGGATTGCCGACGAGCAGATGTGGTCCTACGCCAAGCAACTCGGCGCCGAGCTGGCGCAGGGATACTTCTTGGCCGCGCCGATGCCGCTGGCAGCGTTGATCGACTGGATCGAATCTCAACCGACCTAGTCGCCGTGCGAAGCGAGCACCGCGATCTGCGCGGCCGCGGGGCCGTCGATCAGCAGGTAGGTCACCGCGACCCGGCCCAGCTCGGCACCGTCGGCGTCGTGGCGCACGAACGCTCCCCGGTACAGCGCCGACGTACCGTTGAGCACCGTCACCTCGGCATTGGACAGCGTGGTGTGGTGATAGCGCTGGGCACGCAACCCGTCGACCTGGCCCTGGATCACGGCGGCGAGCTGGTCGCTGGTGGCCAGGCTGATCGCGCCCTCATCGGTGGTGAGGGTCAGCGGGACGGCGTAGCAGTCCAGCAGCGCCGACATCGGGCGTTCGCCGCGCACGGCCGCCGCGAACACCTGGAGATAGTCGTCGAACCAGCGTTGCACCGAACCGGTATCCAGAGCCATCCCACGATCATTTCACCCTTTTCCGGACCGCGGTGAACACTGCCGGAATAGTGTTCACGCCATGAGTGAGACTCCCCTCCGCGTCATCCAGTGGACCACCGGAAACATCGGCACCCGCTCGCTGCACGCCATCATCGGTCGCGACGACATGGAACTCGTCGGCGTCTACGCCCACGGGGCCGACAAGGTCGGAGTCGATGCCGCCGAACTCGCCGGCTGGCCGACCCCGACCGGCGTCAAGGCCACCAACGACATCGACGCGCTGATCGCCCTCAAGCCGGATGCCTGTTGCTACAACCCGCTGTGGCCCAGCGTCGACGAACTCGTCGCGCTGCTCGAGGCCGGCGTCAACGTCTGCTCGAGTGCGGCCTGGATCACCGGCGGCAAGCAGACGCCCGAGGATCTGGATCGCATCAGAAAGGCCTGCGCGGCCGGTAATTCGACCATTTTCGGCAGCGGCGCACACCCGGGCATGACCAACATGGTCGGCATGGTGTTGTCGGGCTCGTGCGAGCGGGTCGATGAGATCAGGATCACCGAGTCGGTGGACTGCTCGACCTACGAATCCGCGGAAACCCAGACCGCCATGGGATTCTCGCAGGACCCGGACACCCCGGGGCTGGCCGAGAGCGTGCGCCGGGAAAGTGAGGTGTTCGCCGAATCCGCGGCAATGATGGCCGACGCGATCGGCGCGAGGTTGGACCGGATGACCTTCGACGTCACCTTCACCG
>NZ_JBFUKN010000079.1:0-30439 GCF_056400845.1 Mycobacterium sp. P4_H6
GGCCAGTGCGGTGGCGAACAGTTCCGGGTTGTTCTGCTCGATGGACGGCCACACCCCGCCGGGAAAGTAGGTGTTACCCGGGCTGACGGTGTTGGCGCGCACACCCTTTCCGGCGAGCTGATACGCGAGCCCCTGCGTGTAGTGGATGATCGCGGCCTTCATCGTCCCGTACGGTCCCGCCGCGAAGTCCACCTCCCGTCCGGACACGCTGGAGATCGTCACGATCGATCCGGCGCCGGACGCCTCCAGATACGGCAGCGCGGCGTCCACCAGACCTACGGTGCCCATCAGGTCGACTTCGAAGGTGGTGCGCCAGTTCTCCGCCGAGTCCGGGATGGCCAGCGCGCTGACGTTTGCCACCACGCCGTCCAGACCGCCGAACGCGTCGGCGGTGGCAGTCACCCACGCCGCCAACGTCGCGGTCGCGCCCACGTCGACTGCCGAGCCGAGGGCATCGCCGCCGAGTTCCTTCTGTGCCTGCGCCACGTCCTCGGAGGTGCGCGCGCAGAACGCGACCTTGGCGCCCTCGGCGATCAGCCCCTCCACCACGGCCCGTCCGATGCCGCGGGTGCCGCCGGTGACCGCGAAGCGCTTGCCGTTGAGTCCGAGATCCATGATGTGCCTTCCCTAGTACGTGATGGTTCCGAATGACTTTGCCGCTGAGCGCAGTTCGCTGTGTACGCCGCCGTACGCGACGGCGTTGGGCAGCAGCCGCTTGTCGATCTTGGTCACCGCGCTGTAGTTGGTGTCCACCACGTTGGCGATCGGCGCCAATGAGATCTGGGTGAGCAACTGGTAGGCGTCGAACCGGTCCAGCCCGTACAGCTCGCCCAGCCAGGTGATCATCTCGACCTGCCCCGCGCGCCACGCCTCCTCCAGCGGGCGCCCGGATCCGATGCACATCAGGTGAGTGTCGGTCTCCAGTCGGGGCCAGGCGGGTCCGCCGCCCTTGATCAGTTCGACGATCGCGGTCACGTTCATCGCACCTTCCACTGCGGTGCCGCACGACTCGCCCTCACCCTGGCGGTAGTGACCGTCGCCGAGGGAGAACAGCGCACCCGGCACGTTCACCCGCAGGTAGCAGGTGGCGCCCGCGGTCATCTCCGGGGTGTCCATGTTGCCGCCGAACACATCGGGTACCAGTGAGGTGCGTACCTCCCGGCGGGCGGGCGCGACGCCGACGGTGCCGAGCATCGGGTTGGCGGGCAGTGCCACCTCGAAATTGCTGCCCTTCGCCGAGAACCCGACAGTGCGCGCCGCCGAGTCGTATTCGTAGATCCAGGTGCGTTCGGGTAGCGGATCCTGCAGCGTCGGGCTCACCGGCACGCTGGTCAGCCCGCCGAAGAACGGGATGAGCGTCGACGCGCCCCAGCTGCGCGCCGGCGTCAGATCCACCAGATGCACGGCCAGGGTGTCCCCGGGTTCGGCGCCTTCGATCCAGAACGGTCCGGTCTGCGGATTGAGGTCCTCGGTGTCCAGCGCGCTGCTGGCCACATCGTCTGCGCTGGTGATCCGGCCACCGTAGGCGTCCTCGGCCCACAACGTGAGCACCGTGGGCGCCTTGATGCGCAGCACCGGATCGGCGCCGCCGAAGGTGAACGCGAACTGGTCGGGCGACGGGACGAAGGTGATGTGGTCCATCAGGTCATCCTGGTCGCAACGCGCCGTCGCCGCCACACTTCGGCGGGGCCCGGGCCTACGGTGCCGGCCGCGGCACCAGCCGCTGCAACTGCGTCACGTGCTCGGGTACCAGCTCGTCGAGCGAGGCGACGCCGAGCAGTCGCATGGTGCGTGAGATCTGGTCGGAGAGGATCTCGATCATCCGGTCCACACCGGCTTCACCGCCGGCCATCAGGCCGTACAGATAAGCCCGGCCGACCAGAGTGAACCGCGCGCCCAGGGCGATGGAGGCGACGATATCCGCGCCGGACATGATGCCGGTGTCCAGGATGACCTCGGTGCGATCTCCCACCGCCGGCGCGACCTGGGGGAGCAGGTGGAACGGAATCGGTGCCCGGTCAAGTTGGCGCCCACCATGATTGGACAGCACGATGCCGTCTGCACCGAGATCGGCGACGGCCTGCGCATCGGCAACGGTCTGGATGCCCTTGACCACGAGCTTGCCCGGCCACTGCGATTTGATCCAGGCCAGATCCTCGAAGGTCACGGTCGGATCGAACATGGTGTCCAGCAGCTCGGCTACGGTGCCCGACCAGCGGTCCAGAGAGGCGAACGCGAGCGGCTCGGTGGTCAGGAAGTCGATCCACCACTGCGGGCGGGGTATCGCGTTGAGGACGGTCTTCGCGGTGAGCGCGGGCGGGATGGACATGCCATTGCGCTTGTCGCGCAGCCGCGCCCCGGCCACCGGGACGTCGACGGTGACCAGCAGGGTGTCATATCCGGCTGCGGCGGCGCGCTCGACGAGCGCCATCGAGCGGTCCCGGTCCTTCCACATGTAGAGCTGAAACCAGTTGCGTCCGTGCGGGTTGGCGGCCTTGACATCTTCGATGGAGGCCGTGCCCATGGTGGAGAGCGAGAACGGGATCCCCGCACGGGCGGCGGCGCGTGCACCGGCGTATTCGCCCTCGGTCTGCATCATCCGGGTGAACCCGGTGGGCGCGATCCCGAACGGCAACTCCGAGCGGCCGCCCAGAATGGTGCAACTGGTGTCGACCTTGGAGACATCCCGCAGGATCGCCGGATGGAACTCGATGTCCTGGAACGCCTGCCGGGCCCGCGCCAGGGACAGCTCGGCCTCCGCGGAGCCGTCGGTGTAGTCGAACGCCGCCCGGGGCGTGCGGCGCTTGGCGATCGCGCGCAGATCCTCCACGGTCAGCGCCGCGGCCAGCCTGCGGGTGCGGGCATTCAACTCGGGCTTCTTGAACTGCATCAGCGGAGCCAGGTCGGCGACCTTGGGGATGCGACGTTTCATGACGGGACCTTTCCTGCCCCGACCGTACGCGGGATGCGGGTGCGCCGGGTGCGGGGTGTGTACTGCTGGGGTGGGAACCTGGTGGCAACGATATGACGCAGCGCCTCGAGATCGCCATCGACCAGGTGGTGGGCACGGGCGCTGATCAGCACGTTGCCCAGTGCGGTGGCCTCGACAGGGCCGGCCAGCACCGGCAGCCCGGCGCGATCGGCGGTCAGCTGGCACAGCAGTCTGTTCTGCGATCCGCCGCCGACGATGTGCACGGTGCGCACCGGTGTGCCGGACAGTTCAGCGGCCCGACCGACCCCGTCGGCGAACGCCGCGGCCAGGCTTTCCACGATGGCCCGGACCACCTCGGGCCGGGTCATCGGGACCTGCAGGCCGCGTTCGTCGTACCAGTCGCGTATCCGGCCGGGCATGTCGCCCGGGGCCAGGAAGCGTGGGTCTGCGGTGTCGAAGACGTCGAAGGTGGAGCGCACCTCACCGGCTTGCGTCAGCAGTTCGGACAGGTCGGCACGGTAGCCCTCACGCTGGTACTGCCGGACGGTTTCGCTGAGCAGCCAGAGACCCATCACGTTGTGCAGGTAGCGGATCCGGCCGTCGGCGCCGACCTCGTTGGTGAMGTTCGCCTGCCGCCCGGCCTCGGTGATCACCGGAGCGGCAATCTCCACACCGACCAAACCCCAGGTACCGCAGGAGATGTAGGCCGCGCTGGTGGAATCCATCGGCACCGCGACGACCGCCGAGGCGGTGTCATGCGAGGCGACCGTGGTGACCGTGGTGGCCGGTGTCAGGCCGAGGGGTTCGGACACCTCGCTGAGCAGCGGGCCCAGTTCGTAGCCGGGTTCGACCAGGCCGGGGAACAGATCCGGGCGCAGGCCCAGCCGGGCGGCCAGCTCGTCGTCCCACTCACCCGTGGTGCGCAGTAGGCCGGTTGTCGAGGCGTTCGTGCGTTCGGTCACCTGGCGGCCGGTGAGCCAGTACCCGATGAGATCCGGGATCAGCAGGGCGCGATCCGCGAGATCGATCTGACCGCGGGCCTTTTCGGCCGCCAGCTGATAGATGGTGGTGAACGGGAGGAATTGCAGACCGTTGCGGCCGTACAACTCGGCGGGGTCGATCTTGCGGTGCACTGCACGCACACCGCCGTCGGAGCGGGAATCCCGGTAGTGGTAGGGCAACGAGGCCAGTGCCCCGCCACGCAGCAGACCGTAGTCGACGGCCCACGAATCGACACCCACGGTGACCAGGTTGTCCGACCGCCGGCCCGCCTCGGCCAGCCCGGCGCAGGCCTCCCGGAACAGCCCCGGGACGTCCCAGTGCAGCGCGGCGCGATGGCCGTTCCACAGCTGCACCGGATCGTTGGCGAAGCGGGCGACCTGTTCCAGCTCCAGCCGGCCCGGCCCGATGTCGGCGAGCATCACCCGGCCGCTGGTCGCGCCCAGGTCGATGGCGGCGACCTGACCGGACTTCATCACCTGAGGAAGGCTGCGGCGACACCGGCGTCGACCGGTACGTGCAGCCCCGTGGTGTGCGAGAAATCGCTGGTGCACAACGCGAATGCGGCATTGGCGATGTTCTCCGGCAACACTTCGCGTTTGAGCAGGGTGCGCTGGGCGTAGTACGCGCCGAGCTCTTCCTCGGGCACCCCGTACACCGCGGCGCGCTTGGCGCCCCAGCCGCCGGCGAAGATCCCGGAACCGCGCACCACACCGTCGGGGTTGATGCCGTTGACCTTCACCCCGTGCTCGCCGAGTTCGGCGGCGAGCAGCCGAACCTGGTGGGCCTGATCTGCTTTGGTGGCCGAGTAGGCGATGTTGTTCGGTCCGGCGAACACCGAGTTCTTCGACGAGATGTAGATGATGTCCCCGCCCAGCTTCTGGTCGATCAGGGCGCGGGCGGCGGCCTTGGAGACCAGGAACGAGCCGCGGGCCATCACGTTGTGCTGCAGGTCCCAGTCGGCCGCGGTGGTGTCCAGCAACGACTTCGACAGCGACAGGCCGGCGTTGTTGACAACGATGTCGATACCGCCGAAGGCGAGCGCGCTGGCATCGATCGCGGCCTGTACCGCGGCCTCGTCGGTGACGTCCGCGGCAATGCCGATGGCGACATCGGCGTTGCCGATCTCGGCCGCCGCCTCGGCGGCTTTGTCGGCATCGAGGTCTGCGATCACCACGCAGGCGCCCTCAGCCGCCAGTCGGGTGGCGATGGCCTTGCCGATTCCGGAGGCGGCACCGGTGACCAGCGCGATGCGGGTGGCCAGTGGCTTCGGCTTGGGCATGCGGGCCAACTTGGCCTCTTCCAGGGCCCAGTACTCGATCCGGAACTTCTCCGACTCGTCGATGGGGGCGTAGCTGGAGATCGCCTCGGCGCCACGCATCACGTTGATGGCGTTGAGATAGAACTCGCCGGCCACCCGCGCGGTCTGCTTGTCCTTGCCATAGCTGAACATTCCGACGCCGGGGATGAGCACGATGGCCGGGTCGGCGCCGCGCATCGCGGGACTGTCGGCCGTGGCGTAGCGCTGGTAGTAGGCCTGGTAGTCGGCGCGGTACTGCTCGTGCAGTTCGGTCAGCCGGGCTTTGCTTTCCTTGATGCCTGCGTCGGCGGGCAGGTCGAGGACCAGCGGCTTGACCTTGGTGCGCAGGAAGTGATCGGGGCAGCTGGTGCCGAGCCCGGCCAGCCGGGGATGTTCGGCGGCGCCGAGGAATTCGAGCACCGGGGCCACATCGGTGAAGTGCCCGACCTGGGGGCGGTCGGCCGAGGCGAGACCACGGATGAACGGTGCCAGTGCGGCGGCCTTCGCGCGACGCTGCGGTTCCGGCAGCGCGGCGTACCCGTCCAGCGGTGCGCCGAACGGCTGTTCCGCACCGTTGGCGGAGATGTACTCCTCGGCGGCGCGGATGATTGCCAGGGAGTTGGCCTGCGCCTCGTCGGAGGTCTCGCCCCACGCGGTGATGCCGTGCCCACCGAGGATGCAGCCGATTGACTGCGGGTTGGCCTTCTTGATCTCCGAGATGTCCAGGCCCAGCTGGAAGCCGGGACGCCGCCACGGCACCCACGCCACCCGGTCGCCGAAGATCTTCTGGGTCAGCGCTTCTCCGTCGGCTGCGGTGGCGATGGCAATTCCGGAGTCGGGGTGCAGATGGTCGACGTGTGCGGCGTCGACGAGCCCGTGCATGGCGGTGTCGATCGACGGCGCGGCGCCGCCCTTGCCGTGCAGGCAGTAGTCGAATGCCGCGACCATCTCGTCCTCGCGGTCCACGCCGGGGTAGACGTCGACGAGGGCGCGCATGCGGTCCAACCGCAGCACGGCCAGTCCGCTCTCGGTGAGGGTGCCGAGGTCGCCGCCGGATCCCTTGACCCACAACAGGTCGACATTCTCACCGGTCACCGGGTCGGTATCGGTGCCCTTGGCCGAGGTGTTGCCGCCGGCGTAGTTGGTGTTCTTCGGGTCCGAGCCGAGCGCGTTGGAGCGTGCGATCAGTTCGGCGACTGTGGTGTTGTTGGCCATACCTATGCTCCCCACGAGGATTGGGTTCCGCCGACGCGGGCGGCGTTGATGGTGTCCTGGTATCCGCTGTCGCGGAACGCGGCCATCGGGTCGGCCGGGAGACCCTGGGCGGCGCGGCGTTCGGCGAGCATGGGACGGACGTCGGTGTAGAAGGCGTCCATGAAGATCTCGTTGGCGCCCAGCACATCCCCAGATTCCTGCGCGGTGGTCAGTGCCTCGGTGTCCACCAACCCGGCGCGTGCCGTCATCTCCTGGACGTTGAGCACCGAGCGGATCTGGCCGGGGATCTTCTCCTCGACGTTGTGACACTGATCGAGCATCAGGGCCAGGTCGGAGCCGCTGTCCAAACCGCCGCCGCGGATCACCTCGAACATGATCCGGAACAGCTGGAACGGATCGGCCGCCCCCACGATCAGGTCATCGTCGGCGTAGAAGCGCGAGTTGAAGTCGAAAGAGCCGAGCTTTCCCAGCCGCAGCAGCTGAGCCACGATGAACTCGATGTTCGTACCCGGCGCATGGTGTCCGGTGTCCAGGCACACCTTGGCCCGCGCGCCGAGCGCGGTCACGTGTGCGTAGGACGTGCCCCAGTCCGGGACATCGGTGGCGTACATGGCGGGTTCGAAGAACTTGTACTCCAGCACGAGTCGCTGCTCGGCGCCGATGTGCTGGTAGATGGCAGCCAGCGATTCGGCCAGCCGGTCCTGGCGGCCGCGGATGTCGCCCTGCCCGGGGTAGTTGGTGCCATCGGCCAGCCAGATCTTCAGATCGCGGGATCCGGTTTCGTTCATCACCTCGATGCAGGCCAGGTGATGGTCGATGGCCTTCTGCCGCACCGCCTTGTCGGTGTGGGTGAGGCTGCCGAACTTGTAGGCGTCGTCCTGGAAGGTGTTGGAGTTGATGGTGCCCAGCCGAACCCCGAGGTCGCCCGCGTAGCGCCCGAGCGCGGCGTAGTTCTCGACGGTGTCCCACGGAATATGCAGGGCGACAGCAGGTGCCAGCCCGGTGAGCCGGTGCACGATGGCGGCGTCGGCGAGCTTCTCCTCGATGGTGCGCGGCGTGCCGGGGGTGCCGAACACCTTGAAGCGGGTGCCGGAGTTCCCGAATGCCCAGGAGGGCAGTTCGATGGCGAGATTGTCCAGTGCGGTAGTCATCTGCGGATTCCTCAGACTGCGGTGTAGGGAGCTTGGGCCGGTGCGCTGACCGGTGCGCCGTAGCGCTCGGATTCGATCTGCTGCAACGACTTACCCTGCGTGCGGGGCGCCCACACGGCACCGATGATCAGGGCGACGGTGAGCAGTCCGACCAGTAGGATGCCCACGGTGGTCAGGCCGGTCGCGGCGAGCATGGTGGGGAAGAAGTAGCTGAGCAGGCCGGTGGCGGTGCGCACCACGAAGAACATGATGCCCTGGGCACTGGCCCGGTACGGGGTGGCGAACAGCTCGCTGGCCCACAGGCTGTAGAAGGCCTGGCAACCGATGCCTGCCGAGATGCCCCACAGCACAGCGAAGATCAGCATCGTGGAAATACCGCTGTCGGTGAAGGCGACCAGCACGATCCAGCCGACGATGCCCAGTGCGGCACCGAAGATGTAGAGGGCTCGCTGGGAGACCTTGTCGGCGTAGCGCATGAAGCCGAAGTAGGTGGCCGCCACCGTGCACCCCCACACGAGCACCTGCAGCAGGTTCTGCTGCACGGGGCTGTGCAGACCGGCGGTGTCATAGACGCGGGGCATGAAGATGCCTGCCTGGCCTGCCACGGTGTTCCAGAACAGGTAGATGCCACCGAGGAACAGCAGGGCGGTGATGTTCACCTTGCGGGAGAACAGGCCGCGCACGCCCCGTGCGCCGACCGAGGACTGCAGCTCGCGGCTCTCGTCGATGGCTTCCTCTTTCCAGATCTGCGACTCCTGCAGGCCCTGCCGGATCCACCAGACGACGGCGGCGACCACGAACAGGTGCACGAAGATGATGCGCGACCCGAGCAGTTCCAGCGGCGCCAGCGCCGCGGCGAGCGCGAAGCCGATGAACGGCCCGACCGACCAGGCGAGCTGGGCGGTGCCCACATGCTTGGCGCGCTCACCCGACGGCGCCTGCTCGGCGATATAGGTCCACGAGGCGGGCACCCCGGCGCCGACGGCGATGCCGGTGATGATGAAGGCCGCCAGCAGCATGGTGAAGTTCATCGCGAAGGCGGCCAGCAGCACGCCCGCCATGTACACCAGCAGGTCGTAGGTGTAGATCGCCTTGCGCCCGAAGCGGTCACACAGCGGCCCCCCGATCGCGGCGCCGATGGCCGCGCCGAAAGCGTTGGCACTCAGGGCGGCCAGCAGGCCGACGGCGAAATTGCTGATGCCGAATTCGGCCTGCCAGAACCCGAGGCTGGTGGCGATCGCGATGATCGATCCGGCCTCGATGTAGTTCGACATGGCGACCGAGATGGTCGCCCGCCAGCCAGTGGTGGAGCGCGCTCCGATTTTCATGGGTGTCCTAGGTGTGTGCAGAGGTGGGGGTGATCAAGCGAGGTGGAAGTATTCGGTGAGCAGCTCGAGGCTGCTGTCGGGGTGGGCCTCGGTGCGGAAGTACTGAGCCATCTGCTCCTGCCACTTGTCGTTGATCGCGGTCCGGCTCATCTCGGCGGTGGCGCGGGCGAAATCATCGGTCTCCAGGTAACCCACCACCATGCCCTCGTCGGGGCGCAGGAACAACGAGTAGTTGTGCCAGCCGGCGGTACGCAGTGCGTCGAGCATCTCGGGCCAGACCTCGGTGTGCGCCTCGAGATAGTCGTCGACGCGGTCGGGCTTCAGGTGCATCACAAAGCACACGCGTTGGATGTCGTCCATTCGCCACTCCCTGATTGAAACGTTTCAATTTGTGATTGGGGCAACAATAGGACGTGACCGCCGACACGTCAAGCGCCCTCGTGCGCCGCCGTTCAGGTCCAGTTCAGGCCCTTGTCGAGAGCCGGGTCACCAGCTCGGGCTGGAACAGCACGTGACGGGGATGGCGGCCCGCATTCTCGGTCGCCTTGATCAGTAGATCGATTGCGGTGCTGCCGATTTCGATGCTGGGCTGGCGCACCGAGGTCAACGGGACGACCGCGGAACGGGCGAACTCGATATCGTCGTAACCCACCAGCGCGATGTGCCCGGGCACCGTCACATCGCCCATCAGGGCCAATGCCTGCAGCACGCCGATGGCCACCAGATCGTTGGCGCAGAAGATGCCATCGGGCCGGTGCGATGCGGGACGGTCGCGGATCTGCTCGCCGACGGCGCGGCCGGCCAGCACTGTCAGTGCCGGTGTCGCGATGACCTCCAGTTCGGCATCCGGTACCCGTTGCAAGGCGTTGCGGGCGCCCTGTAGACGGTCGCGGACCTGGCGCAGCTCGGGTGGGCCGCCGACGAAGGCGATGCGGCGTCGTCCGATCCCCGTCAGGTGCTCCACGGCCAGCGTGCCGCCGGCCACGTCGTCGACCGCGACCGAATCGAATTCCGTTCCGGACCCGTCGCGGTCGACCAACACGACGGGAGTGCCGCGCCGGCGCAGCACCTCGAGGCGGTCGAAGTCATCGCCGACCGGGGATACCAGCAGCCCGAACACCCGCWGCTCGTCGAAGGCGTCCACATAGGAGCGTTCGCGCTGCGGGTCGTCATCGGAGGTGCCCAGCAGCAGGGTCAGATTGTGTTCCAGCGCCCTGGCCCCGGCACCGCGGGCGATATCGGTGAAGAACGGGTTGCCCACGTCCAGTACGACCAGGCCGACGCTGCGGGAGCGGCCCGCMTTGAGCTGGCGGGCGGCGTCGTTGCGGACGAACCCGAGTTCGTCGATGGCGGCCTGCACCCGGGCCACGGTGGACGGGGACACCTTGTCGGGCGAATTGAGCACGTTGGACACCGTGCCGACGGACACGGCCGCCGCCGCGGCGACCTCCCGGATGCTCACCATGCGCGGTCGATCGCGTGGGCACGGACCGCGGGGGCGATCCAGGAATTCAAAAACGTCCGCAGGTCACGGCCGGTGCGTGCCGGCCGGCCCGGATCCAGGATGAACGACTGCAGGGTCCGCAGCATGAACTCGACCAGCTCGTCGAGTTTGTCCCCGGCGAAACCCGCTGCCGCCCAATCGACATCGAAGCGTTCCAGGATCGACCGGCCGAAGCCGATCGCCACATCCGAGGTCACCCCTGCGGTGAAGGCGCTGGCCTTGCCGGGTTGTAGGACCAGGCTTAGGTACTTGTCGTGCGGAAGTTGCTCGAACGTGTAGGCCAGGCCTTCGATCACCGCCTCCGTCGGGTCGGTGATCGAACCCAGCTGATCGGCCAGTCGATCGAGAAACGCCGCCACCGAGGACACGGCAGTAGCGGCGAGCAGTGCCTCCTGGGTGGGGAAGTAGCGGTAGACGGTCTGCCGGGTGACCCCGAGGGTCTGTGCCACCTCGGACACGCTCACCGTGCCGTGGGTGTCGATCGCCGTGCGGGTGGTCGCGATGATCCGGTTCACCGCGTCGTCGTCGTCGACCGGGATGTCACCCGACCAGCCATGCCTGCGCATGAGTCGATCGTCGCATGATCTGCGCCGAAGGCTTGACAATACAATCATCGGTAAATGTATGGTCTGAATATGATCACCAGCCCACCGAAGAGCACCGACGAAGAGCTGACCCGCCGCGCGCTGCGCCATGCCCTCGCCGGTACCACCGATATGGCCGACCGCGAACTGAAAGTGCCGCTGCACTATTACCGCGATCCGAAGATCACCGAGATCGAGGAATCCCAGATCCTGCGCAGGGTTCCGCTGGCCATCGTGCCGTCGGCGCAGATCCCCGGGCGCAACGACTATGTGGTGCGCACCGTCCTCGGCGATTCGTTGTTGGTCACCCGGGACCGCACCGGCAAGAGCCACGTCCTGCTGAACTACTGCCGCCACCGGGGTGCCATGCCGGCCTGCGGTGCCGGCAACGCCGCCAGATTCGTGTGTCCGTACCACGCGTGGACATACAAGAACACCGGAGAACTCTTCATGGTGCCCGGCAAGGCGGGCTTCGACTCGATGGACGTCAAGGACTACGGCCTGGTCGAACTGCCGTCCGAGGAACGCTACGGATTCATCTGGGCGGTGCTCACCGCGGACGCCGGCATCGATCTGGATACCCATCTGGGGCCACTGAAAGATGAACTCGCACTGTGGGACTACCGCTCCTACGGCTATCACACCGAACGCGAATTCTCGTCAGAGGTGTCCTGGAAGGGGGCGCTGGAGGCGTTCGCCGAGGGCTACCACTTCCCGTTCGTGCACGGCGAGAGTCTGATCGGGCATAACACCCTGCCCAACACGGGTGTCTACGACGAGTTCGGCAAGCACCACCGCATCGGATTCCCGTTCACCTGGATCAAGAACCTCGCCCCCGGGACGACGGGTGAGACAGGGGGTGACCCGTCCGCGACCTTCGATCCATCGGCCAACATGGGCGTCATCTACTGGGTGYATCCCAATCTCATCCTCGCCAACAGTCCTGTCGGCGTGGAGATCATCGACATGCTGCCCGAGGGGGACCCGACCCGCTGCACCGTCCGGCACAGCTGGATGGGGCGCATTCCGGCGACCGATGACGATATGCGCGCGCTCTACGACACCGTCTACGAGGGTGTGCACGCTGCGGTGCGCGATGAGGATTTCGCGATGCTGCCGCAGTGCGGACAGGGCGTCCGGCACGGTCAGCACGACCATATGATCATCGGTCGCAACGAAATCGGAGTGCAGCACATGATCAAGGTCTTCGCGCAGGAGCTCGGCGTGGCGCTGGGGTAGCCGCGGCGGCGGCCGCCATCAGGGTGTCCGCCAGCCGGGTGCCCGCCGGGGTCATCCGCGCCGCCGGCGGTGAGGCCAGATACACCTGCCAGGTGACCTGCTGCGCCAACGGATGTGTCTGCAGATCGGTGAACCGGTCGGCCTCCGATGCCGGCATGAAGGTGGTGCCCAGGCCGTTGCGGACCAGCTCGGCGATCGCCGCGAACCCGGCGGGCACCTCGTACGGGGTGCGCGATTGCACACCGGCGGAGTGGAACGCGTCATCGATCAGGCGCCGCAGGCCGAAGTTCGGCGGGAAGCCGACCAGCTCGGCATCCGCAAGATCCGCGAGATCGATCGCACCGCCCGCGATCTGCGCCTCCGCCCGGCGGCAGACGTACACCATCGGCTCCTCGAACAGCAGGCGCATGTTCAGACTCGGTGGAAAGCGCTCCGGTACCGACACCAGTGCCAGGTCCAATGAGCCCTCGGTGAGCGCAGACAAGTAGGCCGACGCGCCACTCTGGCTCAGGTGCAGTCGGAGTCGGACATGCGGATGGTCGCGATGGAACTGCCCGAGAGCGGCCGCGACATCCAGCGGACCGAAAGCGATCAGCGAACCGAATTCGACGGTACCCGAGAGGGTTCCGCGGAACTCCTGCACCGACTCCGCGGCGGACCTGGCCGTGTTCAGCACCTCCAGGGCGTGACTGCGGAACCGTTCGCCGGCAGCGGTCAGGCTGATCTGCTGGCGGGACCGGTCGAACAGCTGCACATCGAGTTCGCGCTCGAGCTTGGCCACCGAGGCCGACAGTGCGGACTGCACCACGTGGGCGCGGGTCGCGGCGCGGGAGAAGCTCATCTCGGCGGCCACCGCGACGAAGTGCTCGAGCTGGCGTAACTCCATCTCGTCAGCCTATCGACAGCAGTGATGACACGTATCGAAAGCAATCGTTGGACTTGATCGGTCTCAGGGGGTGTGATGAGCAGGTGGATATCAGCAGACGGAATTTCGCCCGCATCACCACCGCGGCGGCGGGTGCGTTGACACTCGCGGCGTGCACGACCGCGCCGCAGGCCACCGGAGCACCCGCGCCGGCACCTCCCGCGCCTGCGCACACCCTCGGCCCGGTGAAACAGATCAAAGCCGGCCTGCTCGACGTCGGCTATGTCGAGGCGGGTCCGGCGGGCGGGCGCCCGGTCATTTTGCTGCACGGCTGGCCCTATGACATCCACAGTTACGCCGATGTCACCGCTGACCTTGCGGCCCAGGGCTTTCGGGTGATCGTGCCGTTCACCCGCGGGTTCGGATCCACCCGGTTCCTGTCCGGTGGCACCGTCCGCAACGGGCAGCAGGCGGCGATCGGCCACGATGTCATCGATCTGATGGACGCACTGAACATCCCCAGCGCCATCCTCGGCGGGTATGACTGGGGTGGCCGGACAGCCAATGTGGTTGCCGCACTGTGGCCGCAACGCGTGAGCGGGCTGGTGGCGGTCAGTGGCTACATCGTCGTCAACCTCGCGGCGAACCTGGAACCGTTGTCGCCGCAGGCCGAGTACGGCTGGTGGTACCAGTACTACTTCGCCACTCCGCGAGGTGAACTCGGCTACCGGCGCAACACCAAGGACTTCAACCGACTCATCTGGCAGAACGCCTCACCGCTGTGGCAGTTCGCGGACTCCACCTACGACCTGAGCGCCGCGTCATTCGACAACCCCGACCACGCCGAGATCGTCGTGCACAACTACCGGTGGCGGCAGAGCCTGGCGCCGGGTGAAGCCCGCTACGACGCCGACGAACAGCGGCTCGCCGGCCGCCCCACCATCGCCGCGCCCACCATCACCATCAGCAGCGATTTCGACGGCCCGGCCAAGGACGGCACCGGTTACCGCAAGCAGTACACCGGGCCGTACGAGCACCGGGTTCTCGACGGCATCGGGCACAATGTGCCCCAGGAAGCGCCCGCCGACTTCACCGCCGCGGTGGTCGATGTCAGCCGGATGTGACCAGATTTTGTTGTCGTAGCCCTCTGCGATAATCGTGATATGTCGCCTCCCACAACCGCTTACGCCGAGCACGTGCCTCCGGTGCGGCGTATTGAGGTGTTGTTCGAGGAGATGGCGGAGTTGACCGGGCAGCGCAATGCGATCGATGGCCGGTTGGTGGAGATCGTTGCCGAGATCGACGGCAGAGGCACGGATGACGGCAACTCCTTGTGGGGGGCCACCGGATGCCGATCGATCGAAGCGCTGGTGGCGTGGAAGGCCGGGGTCAGCCCGCGCCGGGCCGAAGCCATGGTCGCCGTCGCACATCGCATCGACGAACTTCCCCGCTGCACCCAGGGCTTGCGGGAAGGCCGGGTCTCCTTGGATCAGATCGGGGTGATCGCTGAAGGCGGTGGCGAGGGCTGCGATGAGCATTACGCGGAGTTGGTGAAGGTCGCCACGGTCAGCCAGCTGCGGACCGCGGTCAAGCAGGAACCCCGGCCTGAGCCCGAGTCCAAGCCCGAACCCAAGCGCAAGATCACCACTATCGAGGGCGACGATTCCACGACGTGGCGGATCACCCTGCCCAAGGTGGAGGCCGCGAARTTCGAGGCCGGCCTRCAGTCACACCGCGATGCRTTGGTCGCGGACTGGAAACGCGACCACGACACGCACGACAGCATCGACCCCGAGGACGGCAGTAAACGCCAGTACGACGCCGAGCCAAAGATCTCTGAGCAGGCGCCGCCGTTCCCCGACGGGGTGGATGCGTTCATGAGCCTGGTTGAGGCCGGCTGGGACGCCGAGGTGGCGGCTCGCCCGCACGGGCAGCACACCGCCGTGGTGGTGCATGTCGATGTCGAGAAGCCTGTGGCGTCACTGCATCTGGGTCCTGCGCTGACAGCAGACGATCGGCGATATCTGCTCTGTGATGCGACGTGTGAGGTGTGGTTCGAACGCCACGGCCGACCCATCGGGGTGGGCCGGGCGACCAGAACGATCAGCCGCCGGCTACGCCGCGCCCTGGAGCACCGCGACCAGACCTGCGTCGTCCCGGGCTGCGGTGCCACCCGAGGTCTGCATGCCCATCACCTGGTGCACTGGGAGAACGGCGGGGCGACCGAGCTGTCCAACCTGGTCCTGCTGTGCCCGTTCCACCACCGGATGCACCACAAAGGCGGCATCACCCTCACCGGACCCGCCGAGGACCTGAAAGTCACCGACAGCGACGGTGAAACCCTCATCAACACGTCGCTGGCCCGGCCACCGACGGTACCGCCACCCGATGTAGCACCGTGCCCCGGACCACTGGGGGAACGCGCGCAATGGTGGTGGTACACACCCTTCGCACCACCACCGCCGACGACCAACTAGGCGCCGGTTACTCCAACACGAAAACCGGGATCTGCCGGTCGGTCTTGGTCTGGTACTCCGCGTACGGCGGGTAGGCGTCAACAGCGAGCTTCCACCAGTGTTCGCGCTCGGCGCCCTCGATCTCGCGGGCGGTCAGCTCCACGACCTTGTCGCCGTCCTGCGCGGTGACCTGCGGATGGGCCTTCACGTTGTGGTACCAGGACGGGTGCTGTGGATCGCCGCCCTTGGAGGCGACCATGGCGTACTTGCCGTTCTCCTCGACGCGCATCAGTGGCACATAGCGCTTCTTCCCGGACTTGGCGCCGGTGGTGGTGAACAGCACGACCGGGCGGTCCAGGACCTCGACCCCGTCGGTGGTGCCGTTCTCGATGATGCGTTTGGTCTGTTCGCGTACCCAGTCGGTGGGGCTCAGCTCGGGGTTGTCAGTCATAGGGCCAATAACAGCACGCCCGGCGCCGGCTATTCCACATCTTGACCGGATCTGAGACCCTCGCCGGGTGACTGCACGCGGTGATGTCTTCATATCTGTGCCCGAGCTCGTCCAGCGGCTGGACGCCGGCGACCCGACGACCATCCTCGATGTCCGGTGGCAACTGGGTGCGCCCGACGGGCGTGACGCGTACGAAGCCGGGCACCTACCCGGAGCGGTGTACGTCGCACTGGAGGAGGAACTCAGCGATCACGGCGTGGCCGATCGCGGTAGGCATCCGCTGCCGTCCGGCACGGATCTGCAGGAGGCCGCCCGGCGGTGGGGTGTGCGCCGCGGGGTGCCGGTGGTGGTCTATGACGACTGGAACCGTGCGGGGTCGGCCCGCGCCTGGTGGGTGCTGCGCGCCGCGGGCATCGACGATGTGCGCATCCTCGACGGCGGGCTGGCGGGGTGGCGGGCTGCCGGGGGTGCGGTGCAGACCGGGTCGTCGACACCGCCACCCGGGGACATCGTCGTCGAACACGATGATCTGTACGCAGGCGCACTGCCGACACTGACCGCCGAGGAAGCCGCCGAACATCCGAACCTGCTCGACGCCCGCGCGCCGGAGCGGTTTCGCGGCGAGGTCGAGCCTGTCGATCCGGTGGCCGGCCACATCCCCGGCGCCAAGAACCTGCCCAGCACGTCGGTACTGACCGACGATGGGACCCTGCTGTCCGAGGATGAGCTGGCGGCGCTGGCCTGGTCGTTCGGCGGTTCCGAGCAGGTCGGGGTGTACTGCGGCTCGGGTGTCACCGCCGCGGTGCTGGTGGCCGCCCTGTCGGCGGCCGGAGTGGACGCGGCGCTGTTCCCCGGCTCGTGGTCGCAGTGGAGTGCGCAGGACGGACCTGTCCAGACCGGTGATCAGTGATGGGCGATCATCTTGACCGCCACCACCGCGGCACCCGCACCGGCGAGCAGTAGCACGGCCATTGCCTGCTGCCACCAGACCAGCCCCGCCCGGTGCACCGCCGCGAAGGCGATGAGCCCCATCTCCGCGACCAGGAACCACATGGCGATCCACACCGCGGTGGGGGTGTCCAGTACGCCAAAACCGGCCAGCGCCAAGATCAATGCGGGCGCCGCCGCAGCCTGCAGGATCTGACCGGAGGATGCCAGCATCGCCCAGGCCGCCCGACCCCGCGGCGCCTTTCCCTCCACGCTGAGCCGGGCGATGAATTCGGCCAGCAGCGCCGCCGCCCACAGCCCGCCCGCGGCGACCGCGACGTCGATCACCCGGAACCAGGCGTTGGTGTCGATATTCGTGTAGCGGGCCAGTGCCGCGAGGGTGGCCAGACACGAGATCGCGCCGTACATCCGCTCCCGCAACGCGGCCACCACATGTTCGACCTCCGGGCCGTCCTGCACCGTGGGCGGCCTCACGTCAGCCGCTCCAGCAGGAAGGTGCCGATCTCGCGGATCGAGGTGTCCATGATCTCGCGGTTTCCCTGAGTGTTGAAGGCGTGATCGACCGGGTAGGCGGTGTGGGTGACATCGACGCCGCCCTCCCGCAGCCGGCCGGCGATCTCCACCATCTCCGGGCCCAGGGTGTCGAGGTCACCGGTCTGGATCAGGGTGGGCGGCATCTTCTTCGGCAGGTCGGTGTCGTGGTACGGCGATGCGACCGGGCTGTCGTGACTGGCCGGGTCCACGAAATAGAGGCGGGCCGAAAGCTTCTGCAGTGTCGGAGAAATCGCCGCGTTGGCCTTGGGCGACGTGCGGTCGGTGCGCGTGCAGTCCGCGACCGCGTAGGACAGCACCGCCGCGCGCAGCGCGATCGCGGTGTCGTGCGCGTACTGCGCGAGGTTCATGCTGAGCTTGGCGCCGGCGCTGGCCCCACCGACACTGACCCGCTCGGCATCCCAGCCCTGCTGGTCGGCATGATCGAGCGCCCACTGCAGCACATCGATGCACTCCTCTTCTGCCACAGGGAATGTCACCTGCGGGGCAGCGTGATAGTCGATCGCTAGCACCACACAGCCGATATCGGAGGCCAGGTAGCGACAGATGTGGGCGTCCTCGTGGGTGTTGCGCAGCACGAAGCCGCCGCCGTGGATGTCGATGTGCAGCGGCGGGCGGCGGGTGGGCACCCGCACCACGGCGGGCGGGTCGAGACGGTGCGCCGGTCTGGGGATGTTGGGTGGCCGGAACACCAGCGGAGCGGCCTGCTGCGCCAGGTACGCCAGCGCGTACTCCAGCGGCGCGATCCGGGGGTTCGACATGGCTGACACGCTACCGTGGGCTATCGCCGGTCCCTACGGAATCGGCCGCACCGTCAGCATCTGCGATGACGCCCCGATCGGCCCGCTGTCGTCGTGAATGATGCTGTGGGTCAAGCCGAGTCCGTCGGCGCTGAACGACACGGTGGTGTCGAAACCCAGCCAGTCGCCGCGCGGCTCGGCGAACAGGTGTGCGGTCAGGTCGATATTGGGAAAGCTCACCTCGGTGGGCTCGGCGCGCACGGCCAGCCCGTTGGCGATGTCGAGCAGTCCGATGGCCCGGGCCGATGGACTGACCGGTTCACCGGCGACCAACCCGGTATCGGTGCGCACCCACGCGCAGGAGCGGCCCGGCGCGTGCGCGAGGCGGCGCACCTCGGCCGATGCGATGAACCCACCCGGCCATACCCCCGACATGTCCCAGGACGGCATCTCGCCGGCGCCGGGGATCGACGGCAGCGCCGAGCCCACCAGATGTGCGGTCGGGAACCGCTGCATCAGCCAGGCGCGCAGCACCAGCACCGCGCGGCCGCCGTGGCTCATCGTCGCCTCGACGAGTTCGATGCTGCGGCCCGGTCGTAGCACCCGGACCGCCACCTCGACCGCCGCGACGGGCACCGTGCCCAGGATGTCGTAGGACAACCGGGTCAGCGGTAACCGGTCGTCACGACGGCGGTCACGGTCACGCTCGATCACGTGCGCGAGGAGTCCGAGGGATGGCGCGATGTGCTGCTCGGAGGGGCTCCAGGCACCCAGGGTGTATTCGGTGGCCCGGAAGCTCGAATCGCCGAGACGTTCGAAGTAGTGCATTGTGACCAAACGTTACAGCCCAGAATCGCGTCGATCGGATAGCTGGTCTGGCCACCTCGGTTCGGCCATCGTGGCGCGGTGAGCAAGCAGATCATCTTGAACGCGTTCGACATGAACTGTGTGGCCCATATCGTCGCCGGCACGTGGCGCCATCCCGAATCGCAGGCGGCCCGGTACAAAGACCTGGAGTACTGGACCGATCTGGCGAAGCTGCTGGAACGCGGGTTGTTCGACGGGCTGTTCATCGCCGATGTGCTGGGCATCTACGACGTGTACGGCGGCGGTCCGGAGGCGGCCCTGCGGGCCGGAACCCAAGTGCCGGTCAATGATCCGATGCTTCTCGTGTCGGCGATGGCGGCGGCCACCCGGCATCTCGGATTCGGTATCACCGCGGCAACGTCTTTCGAGCACCCGTACTCATTCGCCCGCAGGATGTCCACGCTCGATCACCTCACCAAGGGCCGGATCGGTTGGAACGTGGTCACCGGCTACCTGGAGAGCGCGGCCCGCAACCACGGCCTGGACACCATCACCCCGCACGCCGATCGCTACGACATCGCTGACGAGTACACCGAGGTGCTCTACAAGCTGTGGGAGGGGTCCTGGGAGGACGACGCGGTAGGCACCGCCCCCGACCGCGCCCACTACGCCGATCCCGCCAAGGTGCACGCCATCGAGCATGACGGCAGGCACTTCCGGGTGCCGGGCATCCACCTCTGCGAACCCTCGCTGCAGCGCACTCCGGTGCTGTATCAGGCCGGCGCCTCCCACCGCGGCCGCGCGTTCGGCGCCGAGAACGCCGAGGTGATCTTCATCGGCGCGCCGACCAAGGACGTTCTGCGCGAAGCGGTCGCCGACATCCGCACCCGCGCCTCCGATGCGGGCCGCGACCCGTACGACGTCAAGATTGTCAACGGCCATGTGGCGGTGACGGGCGCGACCGAAGCTGCCGCCAAGGCGCGCTACGAGGATTTCCGCAGGTACACCGATCCGGAAGGGGCCCTGGCGCTCTGGTCGGGCTGGCTGGGCAGCGACCTGTCGAAATTCGATCTCGATGACCCAGTGGCGGTCACCGACAACGAATACCTGAAATCGTCGGTGCAGATGTTCGGGCAGGGCCAGTGGACGCTGCGTGATTTCATCGACGCCCACGCCATCGACGCCGAGGGTGGCTTCACTGTCGGCTCGGGCACCCAGGTCGCCGATGACCTGCAGTCCTGGGTCGAGGACACCGACGTGGACGGATTCAACATCACCAACGTCATCACCCCCGGATCGTTCGCCGACTTCATCGACCATGTAATCCCCGAACTGCAGCGACGTGGGGTCTACAAGACGCAGTACACCGAAGGCACCCTGCGGCACAAGCTGTTCGGGCGTGGAGCCCGCCTACCCCAAACCCATCGTGCGGCGGGGTACCGCCGCGTCACCCAGGAGGCAACCCGATGACATCGACCGCGACCGAACCGCTGACCTACGGTTCCGCACGCCTGGCCGCGCTGCTGGCCGAGATCGGCGAAGGCGCGTTGGAGCGTGAACGCGCCAACGACCGCCCGTTCGCGGTCATCGACCGGATCCGCGAGGAGCGCCTCGGTGCGCTGCGGGTGCCGGTGGCAGACGGCGGAGGCGGCGCCAGCCTGCGCGAACTGTTCGCCACCGTCATCGCGCTGGCGGCCGCCGATGTCAACGTCGCGCACATCCTGCGCGGGCATTTCGCCCATGTGGAGGAACGGTTGCGCCTCTCCGGCGACGACCGGCAGCGGGCGATCGATCTGGCGTTGTCCGGTGCCATCGTGGGTAACGCCTCGACCGAACTCGGCTCCGAGCCCGCCGGCGGTTTCGTCTGGCAGACCAAGCTCACCAAGGACGGAGATGCCTACCGGCTCAACGGAAAGAAGTTCTTCACCACCGGCACGTTGTACGCCGACTACGCCGAGGTGCTGGCCAGCGACCCGGACGACGCCTCGGTCATCGCGTTGGTGCCCACCGACCGCGACGGGGTCACCGTGCTCGACGACTGGGACGGCTTCGGTCAGCGGGCCACCGGCACCGGCACCGCGATCTTCGAGAACGTCGCGGTCTCCGCCGACGAGCTGCTGCAGTTCTCCCCGCCGGAAACCGATGCCGAGCGGCCGCCGCTGTACCACTCGGGCGCGTTCTTCCAGCTGTACGTGACGGCACTGGAAGTCGGTGTGCTGCATGCGCTTCGCGCTGACGCCGTCGCGCACGTGCATCAGCGGGCCCGCAGCTTCACCTGGGCCCCCAACCCGTCGGCGCCGGATGATCCCCTGCTGCAGCGCGAGATCGGGGAGATCGCCGCCGCGGCCTATGTCGGGGAGGCCACCGTGYTGGCCGCCGCCGACGCGCTGGCCATCGCCTATGCGGCCGACATCAGCAAGACCGACCCGAATCTGGAGCTCGCGCACGAGGCTTCGCTGCAGGCCGCGGCGGCCAAGGTGGTCATCGATCAGCTCGCGCAGAAGGCCGCATCGCAGATCTTCGATGTCGGTGGCGCCTCGGTGGTGCGGCAGTCCCACCTGCTGGACCGGCACTGGCGCAACATCCGGACCCTGGCCTCACACAACCCGACGTCCTACAAGGCCCAGGCGATCGGCGCGCTGTACACCCGCGGCACCAAACTCCCCGGCAGCGGCTACTTCTGACCCGCGATTTGTGGAGTCGCCGTCGGAACCATTCCGACCGCGACTCCACAAATCGCGAAAAAGCACCGCGGTCTTCACCATGGCGTCGCAGCGCAAGCTCATCGTCAAATAGCCGCCTAGAATCGGGGCATGGCCCGTAACTATGCGACTGCTGACTCGGTCTCCCTCGAAGAACTGCTGGCGTTCGTCCGCCCTCGTCACGCAATGGTGCTGACCACCTTCCGCGCCGACGGGTCGCTGCAGAGTTCCCCGGTCACAGGTGGGGTGGACGAGCAGGGCCGCATCGTCATCGCCAGTTATCCGCAGCGCGCCAAATCGGTGAACATCGGGCGCACCCCGCGGGCCAGCGTGACCGTGCTGTCCGAGGAGTTCAATGGCCCGTACGTCCAGGTCGACGGCGATGCCGAACGCATCGACCTGGACGAGGCAGTGGAGCCACTGATCGACTATTTTCGTGCGGTGGCCGGCGAGCACTCGGACTGGGATGAGTATCGCCAGGCCATGGTCGATCAGGGAAAGTGCCTGCTGCGCATCACACCTCGACGGTGGGGACCGGTCGCCACCGGCGGCTTCCCGCCCCCGCGTTAGTTCGGGCGCCGGTACTTGCCTTTCGGGTCGAACCCGGAATTGCTTATGGCGGTGGATAACCCGGTGCCGATCGGTCCGAGGCGGTCGAACAGCCCGGTGGATCCGGTGGCGATCCCGTCGGCGCTGGTGTGGCTCAGCGCGGCGAGGCCGATGTACGGGCCGTCGGGTAACCGGCTGAGCGCCAGGGTGTAGTCGGCGTTGATGAACGCGAGCCCCGCGGTGCTGAAGTTGGTCATCGAGCTGGTGACATCGACGGCCATCGCCGCCCGGATGAACGGCGTCGGCGCTTGGCCGGCCACCAGATCACGGAACTCGCGGACCCACGCGTACCGCGGTCCCGCCTGCTGCCAGGGGAATTCCTGGCTGTTCGAGTCGGCGGTCGGTCCGTAGGCCCGGATGAACATCGGGACGGTGTCCCCGATGTTGGCGGGTTCGGCCGGTATCGGCGGGAGAGTGAGGGCGGTGCTCCAGAACTCACCGTCGGGCTGGGCGCCGCGACGCAGGTACAGCGCCGAGGCGCGGGCCACGAGGTGGCCGTCCTGGAGCATCGCGGCGTCCACGGCGCGCATCCGGCCGCCGGCGCGCACCACGGTGGCGCTGACCCGGACCGGTTCGGTGGCCACCCGGCGCAGGATCTCGACCGTCAGCCGGGCCGGGTGCAGGTCGGGGTCATCGACCTGGGCCTCGATGGCGCGGGCCAGCAGACCGCCGACGACCTGGCCGCCCAGTGTGGGCCCCCAGCCGCCGTGGGCGACGGGGTTGGGCACCAACTCGTCGCCGCGGCGGGTGAGAAACGGCGTCGCCGTTGTGCTCGTCATGTGGTTCCTTCCGAGATACTGCCGAAATCATTACCGTTGTTGCAACGGTAACTCGTGGCGATTGCGCTGGTGAGCCGAGTCGGTGGATTAGCCTGAGCGCATGAAGCTGGACGGTCAGCAGCTGGCCGCGTTCGCCGCGGTGATCGAGCTCGGCAGCTTCGATGCTGCCGCCGAGCGGCTGCATGTCACCCCGTCGGCCGTCAGTCAGCGCATCAAGGGCCTCGAACAGCGGGTGGGTCAGGTCCTGGTGGTCCGTGAAAAGCCCTGTCGGGCAACCGCGGCCGGAATTCCGTTGCTGCGGTTGGCCGCGCAGACCGCGATCCTGGAGTCCGAGGCGCTGGCCGAGACCGCGGGCGGGTCGACCGAACGCACCCGCATCGCGATCGCGGTCAATGCCGATTCGATGGCGACCTGGTTCAACGGGGTGTTCGCTCAGCTGCCCGGCGTGCTCTTCGATATCCGGATCGAGGATCAGGACCACTCGGCGAGGCTGCTGCGCGAGGGGGCGGTGATGGGTGCGGTGACCACCGAACGCACCGCGGTGCCGGGTTGCCGCGTGCAGCCACTGGGCGTGATGCGCTACGTGCCGGTGGCCGTCGAGGAGTATGTGCGCGCGCACCTGCCCGGCGGGTTCAACGCCGCTGCTGCGGCGGCGGCACCGTCACTGGCGTGGAATCGAGATGATGCTCTGCAGGACAACCTGATCCGCAAGGTGTTCCGCAGGCCGATCGCTCGCCCGGTGCACTATGTACCGACAGCCGAGGGTTTCGGGGCGGCGGTGCGGGCCGGTGTGGGGTGGGGCATGTATCCCGAGCAGCTCGTCAACGCGGACTTCGTCCAGATCGCCGACGTACATCTGGACGTGCCGTTGTACTGGCAGAGCTGGAAGATGGACAGTGTGCTGGTCGGCACCGTCGGGGCGGCCGTACTGAGCGCGGCCGCAGCGCTGCGGCAGCGCGGCCGCTAGGCCGAGGCGCCGACCTTGCGGCGAGCGGCCTTCTCCTCGTAGAAGCGGGCCCGCTCGTCGACGGCGGCCAGGAACTGGGCGAGTTCGATGCGGGCCTGTTCGCCGTCGGGACCGAAGTCGCTGCGGTCGAAGATCTGCCAGAAGCGCAGCACCGGCTGCAGCACCTCGTCGTGGTGGATGCGCAGATCGTAGATACCGGCTTTGGCGATGAGGATGGAGTTCTCGTGAAAGTCGGTCATGCCGGCGCCGGGCATCGTGAATCCGATGACCTCATCGCGGATGGCCTGCATGGCGGCGTCCGGAGCGATCTCGAGCGCGGCCGCCATCAGGTTGCGGTAGAAGACCATGTGCAGGTTCTCGTCAGCTGCGATCCGGGCGAGCAATTGGTCGGCGATCGGGCAGCCGGAGGCCCGCCCGGTGTTGCGGTGCGAGACGCGGGTGGCGAGCTCCTGGAATGACACGTAGGCCAGCGCCGCCAGCGGTGTCTTGTCGCCCGAGTCGTATCCGGCGATGGTGTGCTCCATGCGCAGTGCCTCGAGCTTGGAGGGGTCCACGCCACGGGTCACCACCAGGTAGTCGCGCAGCGCGATGCTGTGGCGTCCCTCCTCGGCAGTCCACTGACCGACCCAGGTGCCCCAGGCGCCGTCGCGTCCGAACCGGGTGGCGATCTCGCGGTGATAGGACGGCAGGTTGTCCTCGGTCAGCAGGTTGACGGTGAGCGCGGCCTTGGCGACCGGGTCCAGCGGGGAGTCCTCGGGCGCCCAGTCCTCGCCGCCGAGAAAGGCGAAGTCGCGCCCCCGGCTCCACGGGACGTAGTCGTGCGGGTCCCACGGTTTGACGGTGCTGAGGTGGCGCTCGAGGTTCTGCTCGACGATCGGTTCCAACTCGTGTAACACGCTGGTCTGATCCACCATGGCGGACTCCGTTTCCTCTGCATACAACGAAACCTACGGTACCGTAACTTACGGTACCGTAGGTTGTCGTACTTGGAAATGGATCCGAAGATCCGGACCTGCTAGCTGATCCCGACAATCTCCTGGGCGATGGTGCTCAACCGCGACTGAGCGGCCGAAACCACGCGCTGGCGATTCTTGTGGAACTCTTCGTAGGCGATCACCACGCGGATATCCGCCGGCTCGTCCAGTTCCTTCACCRCCGCGACGGCGTCATTCACGTTGAGCTCGTCGTAGCCGGCGATGGGAAGTTCCGACGCCTCCAGGACGCCGGTGTTGCCGCGCAGGTTGTGCAGCGCATCGGCCACATCGTCGGCGCCCTCACGCCGGCTCACCTTCTCGGCCGCCGACAGCGCGGCGTCCCGCGAGGCGGACAGCGTCTTGGCGGCGATGTCGCCTGCCTGGCTGCTGCGGGCCAGCGCCTCGTCGACGGCCGGGCGGGTGGAGCGGACCGTGGTCAGCACCCGGTCGAATGCGCGGGTGGCCAGCTGCCCCGGCAGGTTGGCGAGCTTGACCGCCGCACCGGCCGCGGCCTGAATCGGCGTGCGGCGCAGCGCCGCAGGGCCGCCCAGCGCGTCCTCTGCAAGGACGGTGGTCAGCCAGATGACGGTCGCACTGTGCGCCTCGATCAGCGAGTCGGCGAGTTCCTGCACCTCGGTGTTACCGGCCGCGACGGCCAGCGACTTGAGGTAACGCGCGCGATCGACGAGCAGATGCTCCAGCGCGAGATCGCCCAGCAGTGCTTCGGCGAATGGTTCGGCCTGCTCGGTCAATGCCTTCACCAGCGCGGCGGCGCGGCCGAGGAACGGTCCGAAGAAGGTGGGCGAACCGCCGAGCTCGCGGATGGTCGCCTCGATCAGCGCGGCGCGGGTGCGGGCGTTCTCGGCATTCTTGGTCAGCTCCTCGTGCACCGCATCGGTGCGCGCCTGGCTGGTGCGGAATTCAGCGATCTGGATCTCGGTGCTGGTCAGTTCCAGCACGGTTCGCAAGTTCGTGATGAGAGTGGTGGTGTCAGTCATGACGTGGGCCCCCTGAAATTGTTGGTCACGGCCGTGATGGCCGTGCGACGCGGACGCGCCCTGTCCAGTCGGCTACCCGGACCCCCTGGGCTTGACACAGAAAGGCCGGGGGATGTGGCCCAGATCTCGTTCTCGCGGCTTCCTGACTCGACACGGCTCCTATGTCACCCGTAATAACTGCAGTTCAAGCTACAGTATGACGGCTGTCATAGGAGGATGGACGCTATGGGGATGTCCGATCACGATGCGCGCAACCGCATGGTGTCCGGAGCGGCCGACATGCTGGGGCGGCGCGGTCTGAGCGCGATGACCGTGCGCGATCTCGCCAGACACGCGGGCGCACCGCTGGGTTCGACGTACCACTACTTTCCCGGCGGGAAGGCGCAACTGGCCGCCGAAGCGGTCCGTTGGGCCGATGCGCACACGACGGCCGAACTGCAGCAGGTCGCCGACGCCGGCCCTGCCGCGATGCTGGATGTGCTGCTCCGCAGCTGGAACAAAGTATTGGTGGACAGCGAGTTTCAGCGTGGCTGCGCGGTCCTGGCGGTCGCGGTGCAGAACTCGACCGATGACGACGACGATCCCGCGCCGCGGGATGCCGCAGTGTTCGCCTTCAGCAACTGGACGACGATCCTGGCGAGAGCGCTGCGTCACGCGGGTGTGGCCGACCCCGGGGCGACCGACACGGCGATCCTGATCGTGGYCGCCGTCGAAGGCGCGGTGGCCATGAGCCGCGCCGAGCGCAGTACCGACCCGCTGGCCGCGGTGGGCCGCCGTCTACACGCGATGCTCACTGCGCTCAGAGCTTGACCCGCAGCACGTCTCGAAGCGGCCGACGAGGGGTGGGCGGCGCCGTCTCGTCGAGTTCGGGAATCCGGCCCAGGCGCACCACCACCTGTGGGAACGGCCGGCCGACCAGCGCGCTGATGATGTCCCGGCTGACCGGCACCTCGGTCAGGTGACTCAGGGTGCACGATGCGTAACCCGCCATGGTGGCGTCGAGGAGCAGGGCGGAAAGGGCCTCACCGCAGCGCAGCAGGTCGTCTCGGGTGTCCTCGAGCGCGGAGATGACCACCAGCTGGGCGGTGTCCTCGACGACATTGCGGCGACGCTCCTGATTGTGCGTGACGGGAAAGGACCGCCCGACGTCGACGCGATCCGCCTCGGCCGCCGACACCAGCGAGCTGTGCGGAATGCCGTCGTTCACCTCGAAGGGCGATGTCCACCAGTCGATCTCGTGATGGTACGCCGAGTCGTAGAGGCGCAGCGCGTCGGTGAGTTGGGAGGCGTCCGCGACGGCGGGCCGGTCGGCAGGGGCGATGATGTCCACTGCCACAGCGGGATCGGCGGACTCGCGCAGCAGCAACTCGAAGGACTCCCAGTCGACGGGCGCCGTCATCGGTAGCCGGTCGGTACGGCGGCGCAGGATGGCATCGGCACGGCGTCGATGACCATCGGTGACGGTGTCCAGCGTGCCGAAGGTGATGGTGGCCACGTGGTGGTGGTCGTTCGGGTTGGGGTAGCGCTGCACACGAGCGTCCAATCCGGCGGCGGCCGCGGCGACCCGGAAGTGGTCCAGTGCTGCGCCACAACTGATCACGGCCTGCCTGCCGCCGGCGTCGGTGGCCACCAGCCGGTCGGTGTCGACGAACAGTTGCACGCCCTCGGCCGAGATGACCCACCGCCACGGCTGGCTGTTGTGATACGACGGGGCGCGGCACGCGAGGTGCACCATGTCCTCGATGGTCTTCGCAGGGACCAGGGTCGGCGATGTCGTTGCCATGAAACGAGTCTGCGCCGATGTGCAGTCGGGCCGGTAGGGCCGGAAGTCCCTAACCCTCCAGGTACGCGACGATCGCCTTGGACAGGCCGTGCCGGGCCTCGTCGAGATCGATGTAGGAGCCGAGTTGGCGCTCGGAGGTGATGCCGCGCATTGCGCCCGGGATGAACAGCGCGACCTCACGGACCCGGGCCGGATCCACATCCAGATCGGAGAATGCGTTCTGGCAGTCGGTGATCCAGGTCTTCTGCCAGGAGGCCAGCTCGGCCGCGGTCTGCGGATAGTGCTGCTCCAGGTCGGTGCGATCGCGGGGGAGTGCGGCACGCAGGTTCTCGATGGCCCGGGAATCGGTGCCGCTGAGCCCGTCGTAGAGGATGTCCAGAATCCCGGTGACGCGCTGCGCCAGGGAACCGTGCGGTGCCGCGTGCGCCGGGATGGTGCCGCGGCGTTCGGCGGTGCGTCGCAACACCGCCGCCCAGAGCCCGTCGATATCGCCGAACTGGTACTTGACCGTGCCCCAGGTGGCGCCGGCGTCCTTGGCGATGCGATTGCCCGAGACCGAGCCGGGAGCTCCGGATGCCAACGCCTCCAACGCCGCATCGAGCATGCTCTCGCGGCTGGCCTGCCCCCGCCGGTTGGTGCGGCGCTCGGCGGCTTCGGTCACCGGGTGGATGCTACGCGACTCTTGACTTTGATAGAACCCTCTGTGATTCTTGGCCCATGGCAAAGCCACCACTGTCGATGAAGCCGACGGGCTGGTTCCAGGTGGCCTGGTCGGACGAGATCGCCGTCGGCGATGTACACCGGATGACCTACTTCGATCAGGAGATGGTCGCCTGGCGGGCGGAGTCCGGCCGGCTGACCGTCATGAACGCCTACTGCGAACACCTCGGCGCCCACCTGGGCTACGGCGGGCAGGTGAAAGGCGAAGTCCTGCAATGCCCTTTCCATGGCTGGCAGTGGAACGACGAGGGCCGCAACGTCTGCATCCCGTACCAGGAGCGGCCCAACCGCGGCAGGCGGATGCGGATCTATCCGGTGGTCGAGCGCAATGCGTCGGTCTACATCTGGCATGACGTCGAGAACCGGGAACCGTTCTTCGACGCGCCGGACATCTTCGCCGACTTCGGCGACCGCACCGCGGGTGACTACTACCCGCAGCAACGGCTGTTCCGGCAAGGGCTGGAACTGCATCCGCAGTACGTTCTGGAGAACGGGGTGGACTTCGCGCATTTCAAGTACGTGCACCAGACGCCCATCGTGCCGGTGTTCACCCGCCACGACTTCGCCGAACCGGTGTCCTACGTCGACTTCACCATCACCTTCGAAGGCGACGACGGACAGAAGATCGAGGACGTCAACAGCGGCGTCGAGGCCATCAACGGTGGGCTCGGTATCGCCGTGACCAAGAGCTGGGGGATGGTCGACAACCGGACGATCTCGGCGGTCACCCCCGTTGACGACCGCACCTCCGATGTCCGTTTCATGGTGTACATCGGCCGCACCCCGGGGCGCGACGACCAGCGGGCGGAGGACAAGGCCCGTGATTTCGGTGAGGAAGTCATCCGGCAGTTCACCCAGGACATTCACATCTGGTCGCACCAGCGCTATTCGGATCCGCCGGCGCTGGCCACCGCCGAGTACGAGGGCTTCACCGCAATTCGCAAGTGGGCCTTGCAGTTCTATCCAGACGGTCTCGGTGGCAGCGCTGCGGACCTTGCCAGAGTGAGAAAGGTCGACACGCTATGACCGAGCAGATCCGCGTCTTCCAGGTTGCCACCGGCAACGTGGGCACCGAGATGATCAAACGGATTGCCGCCCATCCTGATCTGTCGCTCATCGGGCTGCACTGCTACACGCCGGAGAAGGTCGGCCGCGACGCCGGCGAGATCGTCGGCCTGGCGCCCAACGGCGTGATCGCCACCGGTTCGGTCGAGGAGATCATCGCGGCCAAACCCGATGTGGTCACCTTCCACGGGGTGTTCCCAGACGAAGACCTGTACGTGCAGGTGCTCGAAGCCGGAATCAACATCGTGACCACCGCCGACTGGATCACCGGATGGCACCGCGATACCAACCATCCGCATCCGTCCGGGCGTCCGGTCAGCGAGGTGCTGGCCGCGGCCGCCGCCAAGGGCGGGGCAACGTTCTACGGCACCGGGATGAACCCCGGCCTGAATCAGATTCTGGGCGTGGTGTGTTCGGCCGACGTCGCCGAGATCGACAACATCACCACCATTGAATCGGTGGACGTCTCCTGCCACCACTCCGCCGACACCTGGAAAGAGGTCGGCTACGGACTTCCCGTCGATGACCCGCGACTGCCCGGCATGCTGGAGAAGTACACCCGTGTCTTCGCCGACAGCGTGCTGCTGATGGCCGACTGTTTCGATGTACAGCTCGACGAGGTGAAGTTCAGCTACGAACTCGGGGCCTGCACCAAGGATGTCGATCTGGGCTGGTATCAGCTGCCGAAGGGATCGCTGGGCGGCAACTACATCAAGTACCAGGGGTTGGTCGGCGGCGTGCCGAAGATCGAGACCCATCTGGAATGGCAGA
>NZ_JBFUKN010000080.1:0-30149 GCF_056400845.1 Mycobacterium sp. P4_H6
GCGCGGCGCGACCATGTCGGAGTTGTCGAAGAGGTATTTCAGCTCGCCCTCGACATAACGGAAGTTGACGTTGACCAGGATCGCGCCGGCCTTGACGATGCCGAGCATCCCGATCACGATCTCGATCCGGTTGCGGCAGTACAGACCGACCTTGTCGTCCTTCTTGACACCCTGGTCCCGGAGGTAGTGGGCCAGACGATTGGCCTTGTCCTCGAGCTGGGCGTAGGTCAGTTGTTCGTCACCACATATGAGGGCGACGCGGTCCGGGACGGCGTCGATTGAGTGCTCGGCAAGATCGGCGATGTTCAGGGCCATGCCCCTAAACTAGAACGTGTTACATTTTTGTTCAAGTAGCGCAGTGTGACAAGTCCGAGTTGTCATCGAGCAGGAAGGCGGACACCCGTGAGCGAGGCCGACGGCACACCCGATGCCCTCATCGAGCAGCGCGGACACACGCTGATCGTGACGCTGAACCGGCCGGAGGCGCGCAATGCGCTTTCCACCGAGATGCTCTCGATAATGGTCGAGGCCTGGGACCGCGTGGACAGCGATCCGGAGATCCGGACCTGCATCCTGACCGGCGCAGGCGGCTACTTCTGCGCGGGCATGGACCTCAAGGGCGCCACCAAGAAACCACCGGGCGATTCGTTCAAGGACGGCAGCTACGACCCGTCACGAATCGACGGTCTGCTGAAGGGGCGTCGTCTCACCAAGCCGCTCATCGCAGCGGTCGAGGGGCCGGCGATCGCGGGCGGCACCGAGATCCTGCAGGGCACCGATATCCGGGTCGCCGGTGAGAGCGCCAAGTTCGGCATCTCCGAGGCCAAGTGGAGCCTGTACCCGATGGGCGGCTCGGCGGTGCGCCTGGTACGCCAGATTCCATACACCATCGCCTGCGACATGCTGCTGACCGGCCGGCACATCACCGCGGCCCAGGCCCTGGAGTACGGGCTGATCGGTCACGTGGTGCCCGATGGCACGGCGCTGGAGAAGGCCCTGGAGATCGCCGAGATCATCAACAACAACGGCCCGCTGGCCGTGCAGGCGATCCTCAAGACCATCCGCGACACCGAGGGCATGCACGAGCTCGACGCCTTCAAGCCCGATACCGCCAACGGCATCCCGGTGTTCCTCAGCGATGACGCCAAGGAAGGTCCGCGGGCGTTCGCCGAGAAGCGGCCGCCCAACTTCCAGATGAAGTAGCGGCGCGCTACCTCGCGCGGCGGCACAGGAGCCTATCCGCCTACCGTGATTCAGCCTGGGCGGCCGAAGCTGCACCAGGCTGAACTCCGGTAGACCTCGGAGCCGATCTGCCTTAGATTGGGCTGCCCGGCCTCAGCGTCACCGCAGGAACGCCGAGCCCCGCTCGCGATCGAGGTAGGTGTCGGACTTGTTCTTCAGGAAGAACAGGTACACCACCAGCGATATCGCGATACACACCGTGACGTAGCCGATGAACAACGGCACCTGATCGCGCGCCTTGAGTGCCTGGTAGATCAGCGGCGCGGTGCCACCGAACATCGAATTCGCCAGCGCGTAGCCGACTCCCACACCCAGTGCGCGCACACGCGCCGGGAACAGCTCCGACTTCACCAGGGCGTTGATCGAGGTGTAGCCGGTCAGGATGATGTAGCCGACCCCCACCAGCAGCAGTGACATGATCGGCGACTGCGTCTGCGGCAGATAGGTGATCAGTACGTAGGTGTAGAGGACACCGCCGATGCCGAAGAAGACCAGCAGCGGTTTGCGGCCGATCCGGTCGCTGATGATGCCACCGATGGGCTGCAACAGCATCAGGAAGATGAGCCCGATCAGGTTGATCCATGTCGCGGTCATCGCCTGGTCCTTGTAGGTGGCCTTGACCATCGCCGGGGCGTTGACGCTGTAGGTGTAGAACGCCACGGTGCCACCGAGGGTGATCAGGAAGCACAGCAGCAGCGGCCTCCAGTACCGGGTGGCCAACTCGCGGATCGAGCCGGCGCCGGTGTCCTCGCCGGACCGGATGGCGGCCAGCTGATCCTCGGACAGCGACTCGTCCATCGAGCGGCGCAACCAGAACACCACGACGGCGGCCACACCGCCGATGGCAAAGCCCATGCGCCAGCCGAATTCGCGCAGCTGCTCGTCGGTGAGCACGGTGTCCAGGACGAGCAGGGTGAACTGGGCCAGCACGTGCCCGCCCACCAGCGTCACGTACTGGAATGACGAGAAGAAGCCGCGACGCTCGCGGGTCGCCGCCTCGGACATGTAGGTGGCCGAGGTGCCGTACTCACCGCCGGTGGCGAATCCCTGGACCAGTCGGGCAAGGATCAGGACGACCGGTGCGGCGATGCCGATGGTGGCCTGCGACGGCACCAGTGCGATCACCATCGAGCAGGCCGCCATCAAAGAGACACTGAACGTCAGCGCGGCGCGCCGGCCACGCCGGTCGGCGTAGCGGCCGAAGAACCAGGAGCCGACCGGACGCATCAGGAACGTGACGGCGAAGATCGCGTACACGTAGATCGTCGAGTTCTTCTCCGATTCATCGAAGAACTGCCCCTCGAAGTACGACGCGAACACCGTGTAGATGTAGACGTCGTACCACTCGACGAGGTTGCCCGACGACCCCCTGATGGTGTTCCAGATGGCCCGCCGGGTCTGCGCCGGCGTCGAGATCGGTGTCGCTGTGGTCATCGCCTCATCATGGGCGATGAGGCGCCGCCGACGGGAAACCTTTGCGCGACATGGCCCGGTTTTCTTGCAAAGTCCTCACACAAGCGGCCCTAGACGGCGACCTCCCGGGCCTCCCACAGCAGGTCGATCTGCGCCTGGCCGTCGGCGAGACTCTGCGCCGCCAGCCCCTTGAGCTCGGCCATCGCCGGATTGGTGTCGGCCAGGGTGAATTCCACGACGATGAAGCGAGACTCCAATCCGGTCATGGACAGCGTGTGCGCCAGCCAGCCCTGGGCGTGGTCCCAGCCTTCACGCGGCGTGCCCGGGCCATAGCCGCCGCCGCGGGTCTCGATGGCCACCAGCTCGGTGCCCGCCAGCAGTCCTTGACCGGTGGCGAAGTCGACGGACAGGCCGTCCACGAGGACATGATCGACCCACGCCTTGACCGTGCTCGGCGGCCCGTAGTTGTAGAGCGGCAGTCCCAGCAGGACCGTGTCGGCGGCCTTGATCTCGTCGACGAGTTCGGCGCTGATCGGCGCCGAACGGCTGGGGTCCAGGTGTGGCAGCGGATGTGCCGCCAGATCGCGGTAGGTCACCGTCCCGCCCGGATGGGCGGCCCGCCAGCGATCGACGGCGCGGGCGGTGAGACGACGGCTGACCGAACGGTCCCCCTGGACCGACGAGTCGATATGGAGCAGATGCGACATAACTGATCCCTTACTGATCGTTTGTGTAGTACAAACTATCTATACCACGGGATCGATATGTGTATTCCCGTACTCTTGCCCAGGTGAGTGACAGTCCGGTGCGCGACCAGCTGGTGGGGCCGTTACTGGACCTGCTCGCGCGCAGGCTGCGTGGTGCCGCGGAGGCCGAGCTCGCCGCGTTCGATCTGCGTCCGCGTCACGTCATCGGGCTGACCCTGTTGCGCGACTTCGGCGAACACAGTCAGGCCGCGCTCGCCGCAAGCCTCGGCATCGATCCGACCAATGTGGTGGCGCTGCTCAACGAACTCGAATCGGCCGGGCTGATCGAGCGCCGCCGGTCCCCGCAGGACCGCAGGCGCCACACCGTCGTGCTGACGCGGGCAGGTGGACATCGCCTCGCCGAGATCGAGACTGCCCTGGCCCGCCTGGAGCACCGACTGTTCGCGGCAATGGACAGCGAGGAACAGGCGGCGCTGTACGAACTGCTGCAGCGCGCCGCATCGGCCACCGGCGGAACCCCTGGGTCACCGGAGCTCGGGTGCCCCGGTGCCGCAGGCGAGAGTTGTTAAGGCCGAACGGGTTTCGTCGGGGTGAACACCACCGGCATGGACTCCAGTCCGCTGACGAAGTTCGCCGGCCGCAGCGGCAGCATGTTCTCGTCGGCCAGCCTCAGATCGGGCAGCCGCTGTAACACCTTGTCCAGCATGATCTTCAGCTCCAGGCGCGCGAGCTGGTTCCCCATGCAGAAGTGTGTGCCGAAGCCGAAGGCGACGTGGTTGTTCGGGTTGCGGTCGATCCGGAAGTTCTCCGGGTCACCGAACACCTCCTCGTCGAAGTTCGCGCCCTCGAACATCAGCATGATCTTCTCGTCCTTGCGCAGCTGGGCGCCGTGGAACTCGGTGTCGGCGGTGAGGGTGCGGCACATGTTCTTCACCGGCGACGTCCAGCGCAACATCTCCTCGATCGCCATCGGCAGCTTCTCCGGATCGGCGGTGAGCTGGTTCCACTGATCACGGTGGCGCAGAATCTGTTCGGTGCCGCCGGAGAGGGTGTGCCGCGTCGTTTCATCGCCGCCGATGAGGATCAGCAGCGTCTCCATGACGATCTCGGCGTCCTCCATCCGCGAGCCCTCGACCTCGGAGTTGACCAGGATCGAGAACAGGTCGTCGGTCGGTTCGGCGCGCCGCTTGGTGATCACATCCATGGTGAACGCGGTGTAGGCGGCGAAGGTGTCCATCAGCAGCTTGATGGTCGCCTCATCGACGTGGGAGCTCAGCCCGCACACCAGGTCGTCGGACCACTTGAGCAGTAGATCGCGCTCCTGGGGCAGCACGCCGAGCATGTCGCCGATGACGGCCATCGGCAAGGGGGCGGCGATATCACGGACGAAATCGCACTCGCCCTTCTCGCACACCGCGTCGATCAGGGTGTCGCACAGGTTGCCGATCGACGGCAGCTTGTCCATCACCCGCTTGCGGGTGAAGCCGGCGTTGACGAGCTTGCGGCGCAACAGATGTGACGGGTCGTCCATATCGATCATGTACGGCATGCCGGGCTGGTCGGGGCGAATGCCCCCGGCGCTGGAGAACAGCTCGGGGTTGCGCTCGGCGTCGAGCACCGCGGCATGGCTGACCGCGGCGGCCTGCCCCGTGCGGTCGCGAAACACCGGTTCGTGGGCCCGCATCCACCGGTAGGCCTCACGCGCGGTCGTGCCGTCCGCGTAGAACCGGCCGTCGGCCAGGTCCACATCGGGACGCGTCTCGGTCAAAACCTCAGTCATGCAATCTCCTTGGCATCGCCGAATGTCATTTGTACGTTTTCAGCCGAACTGGAGAGGAATGCGCGTTTGGGCAAACCGAGCGCGGCCAGTTCCCGGCCGATCGGGTGCCCGCCGAGTCGCACCGACACTCCCCCGGGCCGGTACCGCACCCCCGAAAGCGTCATCTCCCCCGCCGTTTCGCGGGTGACCCCGTCCAGATGCGAGTACGTCGGATGAACCTGCCGTTTCGACGTCAACGCCGCGGGCACTGCCAGTCCTTTGCGGAACTCCATGCTCACAGCGTGCCGGCCGTCGATGTTCACATCGAAGCCGAAGCTCTGGCCCTCACGAACCGTGAAGTCCGCCATGACCTTCGGGTAGCTCCAGATATGGCGGCCCGCTTCCATGGTGAACGCGCCGTCAACCGGTAGGTGGTGGATGAACGCCGCTGCCTCACCCAGCGCCCGCAGACCCGACGCCGTGGATCCCGGCGGGTTCACCATCACATTGGTGCCGTATTCCAGATACGGCCCGAGGTCCCCGTCGACGTAGTGCATGAGCATCAGGATCACCATGGCGCGCCCGCGCCGGTACCGGCAGACCTGCAGTCCGCTGTAGTCGATCATCCGCTGCGCGGCATCGGCGTCGACCGAGAACATGGCCATGTGCTGGGTCGCCCGGCGGATCTGCACGGGCATGGTCACGGTTTCACCCGCGATCACGTATTGGGATGTGGCGTGGGTCACGCGCCCCAATGTAGGGCTCGCAGTAGACACTTTGCAAGGAAGTGTCTAGTCGGCGAGTTACACCAGCGCGGCGAGATCCTTGATCTGCTCGCTCGATCGGGCGCCGACGACCATCATGGTCACGCCCGCGGCCTCCCAGGCGACGATCTGTTCCTTGACGTAGTCGAGGTTGCCGACGATCGCCGAGTCGTCCACGAGCTCATCGGGGATCACCTTGGCCGCCTCGTCCTTGCGGTCGGTGCGGAACAGCTTGGTCACATCATCAACGACCTCGGAGTACCCCATCCGGCGATACACGTCGGCGTGGAAGTTGGTGTCCTCGGCGCCCATCCCGCCCATGTAGAGCGCCAGGTGGGGCTTCATCAGTTCCATGATGGCCGGCCGGTCATCGGTGACGACGACCTGTGCCGTCGCGCAGATCTCGAAGGTTTCCCGGGTACGCCGCGCGCCGGGCCGGGCGAAGCCCTCGTCGAGCCATTCGTTGTACATGCCCGCGATGCGCGGTGAGTAGAAGATGGGCAGCCAGCCGTCGGCGACCTCGGCGGCCAGGGCCACGTTCTTGGGCCCCTCGGCGCCCAGCATCACCGGGATGTCGGCGCGCAACGGGTGGGTGATCGGCTTGAGGTTCTTCCCGAGCCCGGTGGTGCCCTCGCCGGTCAGCGGCAGCGGGTAGTGCGGGCCGTCGCTGCGCACCGGGGCCTCGCGGGCCCAGACCTGGCGCAGAATGTCGATGTATTCGCGGGTGCGGGCCAGCGGCTTGGGGAACTTGGCGCCGTACCAGCCCTCGACCACCTGCGGCCCGGAGACGCCGAGGCCGACGATGTGCCGCCCGCCGGAGAGATGATCCAGCGTCAGCGCGGCCATGGCGAGCGCGGTAGGGGTGCGGGCCGAGAGCTGCAGCACCGAGGTGCCCAGCCGCATGCGGGTGGTCTCGCGGCCCCACCAGGCCAGCGGGGTGTAGGCATCCGAGCCCCAGGCCTCCGCGGTGAAGACGGTGTCGAAGCCCTCGGCTTCGGCGGTGGCGACCAGTTCGGCGTGGTCGGTCGGTGGCTTGGCGCCCCAGTATCCGAGCTGAAGACCCAACTTCATCTAACTCACCTCTCGACCCATGGTTGAAACCATTCTTAGAACCTGTTCTACTCGATGCCGTGACCACAGGCCAAAGCAGCCCGGTGCAGATCGACGAGCATGAGCGGCCCCTCTCGGCGCCGCTGAGACTCTCATTCGACTACACCCGTTCAGTCGGACCGCTCCTATCTCAGTTCTTCACCGCACTGCGTGAACGACGCATCGTCGGCGTGCGCGGTTCGGACGGCCGGGTGCACGTACCACCCGCTGAGTATGACCCGGTCACCTACGAAGCCCTGACCGAGGTCGTGCCCGTCAGCGCCGTCGGCACGGTGCAGTCCTGGACCTGGCAGCCGGCGCCGCTGGAGGGCCAGCCGCTGGACCGGCCGTTCGCCTGGGCGCTCATCAAACTCGACGGCGCAGACACCCCCCTGCTGCACGCGGTGGACGCCCCGGAGGGCTCCATAAAGACCGGTGACCGGGTGCACGCGCACTGGATCGACGAGCCGGTCGGTGCGATCACCGATATCGCCTGGTTCGTCCCCGGAGAGGACTCGGAACCAGAGGGCCAGCCCGATGACCGCGATCCGGTCACCGTGCAGGTGAGCCCCAGCTTCATCGAGATCCAGCACACCGCGTCGCTGCCCGAGACCACCTTCCTCAAGGCACTCGAGGAGGGCAAGCTGCTCGGCGGCCGGAGCCGGAGCGGGCGCGACGGCAAGCCCGGCAAGGTCTACTTCCCGCCCAAGGAAGCCGATCCCGCAACCGGTTTGGCGCTCGATGAGTTCCTCGAGCTGCCCGACGTGGGCACGGTCACCACGTTCGCGATCATCAACATCCCGTTCCCCGGGCAGCGGATCAAACCGCCCTATGTCGCGGCCTATGTGTTGCTCGACGGTGCCGATATCCCGTTCCTGCACCTGGTCGTCGAGATCGATCCGGCCGATGTGCGGATGGGTATGCGCGTGCAGGCGGTGTGGAAGCCCCGCGAGGAGTGGGGCCTTGGCATCGACAACATCGACTATTTCAAGCCCAACGGCGAACCCGATGCCGACTACGACACCTACAAGCACCACCTGTAAAGGGCCCGAACTGATGACAGAAATCGCAGTGGTGGGCTTCGCACACGCGCCCCACGTCCGCCGCACCGACGGCACCACCAACGGCGTCGAGATGCTGATGCCGTGTTTTCACCAGCTCTACGAAGAACTCGGCCTCAAGCAGACCGATATCGGGTTCTGGTGCTCGGGATCCTCGGATTACCTTGCCGGTCGCGCTTTCTCGTTCATCTCGGCCATCGACTCGATCGGCGCGATCCCGCCGATCAACGAGTCGCATGTCGAGATGGACGCCGCGTGGGCGCTCTATGAGGCCTACATCAAGCTGCTCACCGGCCAGGTCGAGACCGCGCTGGTGTACGGATTCGGCAAGTCCTCGGCAGGCACTCTGCGCCGCGTGCTCGCCCTGCAGACCGACCCCTACACCGTTGCGCCGCTGTGGCCGGACTCGGTATCGCTGGCCGGCCTGCAGGCTCGCGCCGGGCTGGACGCCGGCACGTGGACCGCCGAGCAGATGGCCCAGGTGGCACTGGACTCCTATGCCGCCGCAGGCCGCACCGACCGGGAGGAGGTCACCGGCGACATCGACGAGCTGCTGTCCCGGCCGTTCTTCGCCGACCCGTTGCGCCGCCACGACATTGCCCCGATCACCGATGGTGCGTCCGCGATCGTGCTGGCCTCCGGCGACAGGGCCCGCGAACTCCGGGAGAACCCGGCCTGGATCACGGGTATCGAGCATCGCATCGAGACACCCATCCTGGGCGCCCGTGACCTGACCACCTCACCGTCGACGGCGGCCTCGGCCAAGGCGGCCACCGGAGGCGACGCCGGTTCGATCGACATCGCCGAGATCTACGCCCCGTTCACCCACCAGCAGCTGATTCTCACCGAGGCGATCGGGCTCGGGTCGCAGACGAAGGTGAACCCGTCCGGTGGCGCGCTGGCCGCCAACCCGATGTTCTCCGCAGGCTTGGAGCGCATCGGCTTCGCCGCTCAGCACATCTTCAACGGCTCCGCGCAGCGGGTGCTGGCCCATGCGACCAGCGGCCCTGCGCTGCAACAGAATCTCGTCGCCGTGCTGGAAGGGAAGTAGCGAAGTGGCTGCATCAAAGAATTTGGCCGCGGTGCTGGGAACCGGGCAGACCAAGTACGTCGCCAAGCGCCATGACGTGTCGATGAACGGCCTCGTGCGCGAGGCGATCGACCGGGCGCTCGTCGATGCCGGGTCGACGTTCGACGACATCGACGCCGTGGTGGTCGGCAAGGCGCCCGACTTCTTCGAGGGCGTCATGATGCCCGAGCTGTTCATGGCCGACGCCACCGGTGCGACGAACAAGCCGCTGATCCGGGTGCACACCGCCGGTTCGGTGGGTGGCTCGACCGCCATCGTCGCGGCCAGCCTGGTGCAGTCGGGCAAGTACAAGCGCGTGCTGACGATGGCCTGGGAGAAGCAGTCGGAATCGAATGCCATGTGGGCGTTGAGCATTCCGGTGCCGTTCACCAAACCGGTGGGCGCAGGCGCGGGCGGGTACTTCGCTCCGCACATCCGCGCGTACATCCGGCGCTCGGGCGCCCCCGATCACATCGGCGCCATCGTGGCGGTCAAGGACCGGCTCAACGGCGCCAAGAACCCGCTGGCTCATCTGCACCAGCCGGACATCACCCTGGAGAAGGTGATGGCCTCCCCCATGCTGTGGGATCCGATCCGCTATGACGAGACCTGCCCGTCGTCCGACGGTGCGGCGGCCATGGTGATCGGCAACGAGGAAGCCGCGGAAGCGCATCTGGCGAACGGAAATCCCGTGGCGTGGATCCACGCCACGGCGTTGCGCACCGAGCCGCTGGCCTACGCCGGTCGCGATCAGGTGAACCCGCAGGCCAGCCGCGATGCCGCGGCCGCACTGTGGCGTGACGCCGGGATCACCTCACCCATCGACGAGATCGACGCCGCCGAGGTCTACGTTCCGTTCTCCTGGTATGAACCGATGTGGCTGGAGAGCCTCGGTTTCGCCGCCGAGGGCGAGGGCTGGAAGCTCACCGAGGCCGGCGAGACCGCGATCGGCGGGCGTATCCCGTTCAACGCCTCCGGGGGTGTGCTGTCCTCCAACCCGATCGGCGCGTCCGGCATGATCCGGTTCGCCGAATCGGCCATCCAGGTGATGGGCAAGGCCGGCGACCACCAGGTCCCCGGCGCACGCAAGGCCCTTGGTCACGCCTATGGCGGTGGCGCACAGTACTACTCGATGTGGGTCGTCTCCAGCGACAAGCCGGCGCCCACACCGGCATGACGGAGCGCCCGGTCACCCTGGCGGGCCGGCGGTCGCGGGAAGCGGCCGTCGCCCGCGACAAACAGACCTGGCTCGACCTGTTCGCCGATGACGCGATCATCGAGGACCCGATCGGGCCGTCGCATTTCGACCCGGAGGGCAAAGGCCATCGCGGTAAGGACGCCATCGCGGCGTTCTTCGATATGGCGATTGCGCCCAGCGAGCTTGAGTTCCACTTCGAGAAGTCCTACGTCTGCGGCGACGAGGAAGCCAACACGGGCCACATCGTGATCGTCGCGAGCGGCTACCGGGTCATCGCCGAGGGCGTGTTCACCTACCGGGTGAACGCCGACGGCAAGATCGCCGCACTGCGCGCGTACTGGGAGCTGGACAAGGCGGCAGCCAGCGCGCAGCCGGTGTAGGGCCGGCGCGAAGCAGCCCGGGAATCGAGCCGGCCAGTCGCGTACCGTGGTAGGCGATTTCATCCTGCACACCCAGAAGAGCTGTTGAGTTTCACATACATGTTGTCCCGATCACACTTTGCCGCCGCCGCCCTGCTCACCGTCACCATCAGCGCCTGCGCACCCGCCGAACCCGGCGGTGGTGCGACCAGCGCTCCGGCGCCGACGCTGCCGGCGTTCACCACCAGCTCCACCACCACGTCGGCGACCGCGGCGCCCGAGGACACCGACTACCGGGATCTGCTGCTGACGGCGGGTGATCTCACCGACGCCGACGACACCTTCGTGGAGCGCTCCCGCGAGCCTTCGCCCGACGGTCACGCGGGTGCGAGCGCGTTCTTCGTCAACGAGCAGGACACCCGCGCCATCATCGACACCGTGTTGATCTACCCGGACGACGCGGCCGCTGCGGCCGCGCTCCAGCAGGCGGTCAACACCAGGAAAGTGACCGGCGATCCGCAGCCGATCGGGGTCGGTCAGGGCGGCGTCCTCATCCGGGGTACCCGCCCGGATGAGGACAAGGCGGTCACCCTGCTGTTGTTCACCGCGGGTCCCGCACTGGTGCGGATCGAGTTCCAGAGCGCCGACGGGGACGTCACCACGGATCCGTTCGTCACCAGCGTCGGCAAGATGCAGCAGATCGCGCTGCGGATCGGCCTCGCCGACAACCAGCAGTAGCGCTCACACCTCCTTGAGCCCCGCGCGGTAGCGCAACGCCAGCTCGCGGTAGATCTCGGAGCTGGTCTTCACCCACCTCTCGGCGCCGGTTCCGGCGACCGGTCCGCGGATCTTCGCCGGCGCGCCGGCCACCACCACTTCGTCGGGGATCTTGGTGCCCGGAGTCACCAGCGCGTGCGCAGCGACCAGGCTGCGGGCGCCGATGACGACGCCGTCGAGCACGGTGGCGTGGTTCGCGATGACGGCGTCGGCACCGATATGGGCGCCGTGCACGACGCAGGCGTGCCCGATGGTGGCGCCCGGTCCCACGTCGACGGGGATGCCCGGCGGTGCGTGCAGCACCGATCCGTCCTGCACGTTGGCGTCGGCGCGGATCACGATCGGGGCGAAGTCCCCGCGCAACACCGTGTTGAACCACACCGAGGCGCCCGCTTCCACCGTGACGTCGCCGATCAGCGTGGCCGTGGGGGCAATGAATGCCTCCGGGTCGATTCTGGGTATACGGCCTTCGAACGAATAAACCGGCATCGTCTACATATACAGCGTGGTCCGCGCAGGTCGCAGAGTTTACGTTGCGCTATGGCGGCACAAAACTGTAACGTGTTCTAGTTAGAGAGACCAGATACGGGAGGCCCACCGTGACTACCGAGACTGCCGGCATTCGTGAAATCGACACCGGCGACCTGCCCGACCGCTATGCCCGCGGGTGGCACTGCCTAGGCCCGGTGAAGGATTTCCTGGACGGCAAGCCACACAGCGTCGAGATCTTCGGCACCATGCTGGTGGTTTTCGCCGACTCCGAGGGTCAGCTGAAGGTGCTGGACGGGTACTGCCGCCACATGGGCGGAAACCTCGCCCAGGGCACCATCAAGGGCGACACCGTGGCCTGCCCGTTCCACGACTGGCGCTGGGGCGGCGACGGCAAGTGCAAGCTGGTGCCCTACGCCAAGCGCACGCCGCGACTGGCCCGCACCCGCGCCTGGGATACCGACGTCCGTGGCGGCCTGCTGTTCGTGTGGCACGACGCCGAGGGCAACCCGCCGCAGCCCGAGGTCCGCATCCCCGAGATCCCCGAGGCCGCCGACGACCAGTGGACCGAGTGGCGCTGGAACACGATGCTCATCGAGGGCTCCAACTGCCGCGAGATCATCGACAACGTCACCGATATGGCGCACTTCTTCTACATCCACTACGGGCTGCCCACGTACTTCAAGAACGTCTTCGAAGGCCACATCGCCAGCCAGTACCTGCACAATGTGGGCCGCGCGGACATCAACGACCTCGGCACCACTTACGGTGAGGCACACCTGGATTCGGAGGCCTCGTACTTTGGGCCGTCCTTCATGATCAACTGGCTGCACAACAATTACGGCGGTTTCAAGGCCGAATCCATCTTGATCAACTGCCACTACCCGGTGAGCCAGAATTCGTTCATGCTGCAGTGGGGTGTCATCGTCGAGAAGCCCAAGGGCCTCGACGAAAAGACCACCGACAAGCTGGCCCGGGTGTTCACCGAGGGCGTGTCCAAGGGCTTCCTGCAGGATGTGGAGATCTGGAAGCACAAGACCCGCATCGACAATCCGCTGCTGGTCGAAGAGGACGGCGCCGTCTACCAGATGCGCCGCTGGTACCAGCAGTTCTATGTCGACGTCGCCGATGTGACCCCGGAGATGACCGACCGGTTCGAGATGGAGGTCGACACCACCGCCGCGAACGAGAAGTGGGCCGTCGAAGTTCAGGAGAACCTGCAGGAGCAGGAGAACCTCAAGCAGGCGGAACAGAAGGAATCGGCGGAGCAGTCGAGCTGATGACCACCAGCAACGAGCAGGCCCAGACGCCCGACGTCGATCGTCTGGCCCGCTCGATGCTGCTACTGACCGGGCACGACGACGATGACGACCATGGTCGGTCCGAGGCCAGTCCAAGTACCGGAAACTGGTCCAAGGCACCCGATTTCGGGTCCGATCCGCAGCGCGCCGCGGCCGTTCACGAGGCCACGGCACGCGACAAGGAACGGTATCTGACAGCCGGGCTGGCCTCGGTGGACTGCCGGTTCTGCCACGCGACCGTCCAGGTCAAGAAGCTCGGACCCGAACACACCACCGTGCAGTGGAACGGCCAGGCGGCCAAACGCTGCGCCGTCTTCGACGAGATCCGCTCCACCGGTGGCGATCCGGCGCGCGCCAAGTCCTGCCACCGGCTCACCGACAGCATCCGGCACGCCATCGCCGAGGGGTGCCTGGAAGAGATATCCAGCGCACCGTCCCCCGGCGACGGCTGATCACGCGTCGGCCCGGTCACCTGCCCGCCGGACCTGATGCGCTCATGACCGGGCGCTCAGGTGGTCGCGGAAGAAGGTGGACAGCGTGTCGAACGGGATGAGGTCGACGCGATCGTAGAGATCGACGTGCCCGGCGCCCGGAACGAGCACCAGTTGCTTGGGCTGAGCCGCCAATTGATAGGCCTGCTCGCTGAATTCGCGTGAGTGGGCCTGATCGCCGGTGATGAAGAGCATCGGCCGCGGCGAAATGGTCTCGATACCCTCGAACGGATAGAAGTTCATGAATCGCACGTTGCTGCTCAGCGTGGGATGGGTGGTCGTATCCGGGCTGTGACCCCGGCCCGTGCGGTAGAAATCGTAGAACTCCCGGTCGATGGCGCCCGACTGATCGGTGAGCTCCTCGGGTGTGCCGCCGGTGTATTCGACGTCCCCACCGGCGAACTCGATATCGCGTTGCTGYGCCGCTCGTGTCAGCATCTCCTGGCGCTGCTCGGCGGTCACCGAATTACGTAGCCCGTTGCGGGCGGCGCCGCCCATGTCGTACATGCTGACGGTGGCGACTGCCTTGATGCGCGGATCGATCTTGGCCGCGCTGATGACGAAGCTGCCGCTGCCGCAGACACCCAGCGCGCCGATGCGTTCGGTGTCGATGAACGGTTGGGTGCGCAGGTAATCGACGGCCGCACTGAAGTCCTCGGTGTACACGTCGGGGGCCACCAGGTTGCGTGGCTCACCGGCGCTCTCACCCCAGTACGACAGATCCAGCGACATGGTGACGAAGCCCTGTTCCGCCATCTTCGTGGCGTACAGGTTGGCGCTCTGCTCCTTGACCGCACCCATCGGGTGCCCGACCACCATCGCCGCGTTCTTGACGTTGCGGTCGAGATCGTTGGGAACGAAGAGATTACCCGTGACATCCATCTGGTATTGGTTCTTGAAGGTGACCTTCTGCACGCTCACCCGGTCGCTGACGTAGAAGTTGTCGGCTCCGTCGGACAGGTCCCCCTGTGCGAGTGGGGACGTCCGCTCAGCAGGCGTCGACGCGGGCGCGCGATCCTGCTGCTGCGCGGTGCAGCCTGCGGTGACGACGACCAGCACGGCGGCCACTCCGGTCAGCGCCCTCAGCCGGCGACTGCCGGATTGCTGTCGCGGGGCTGTTCTGGTGGTGATGTTCATGCTGCGTACTCCTTTGTTCTCGGGGTTGGGGTCGGTTGCGCCGAGGCTGGTGTGGTGGCCTGAAATGCCAGTGCGGCAAGCGGAATCAAGGTCAGCGCAGCGATGACCGTGCCGACGACCGGTGGGCCGAGCTCCCGAAGTGGGGACTCCAGCGCCCGGCCTGCCGCCCACGACCCGACGGCGGTGCCGAGGTTGAACGCCGACGTGGCCAACGCCGAGGCCAGCGTCGGGGCGCGATCGGCGAAACGGACCGCCAACGCGATGAGGATGGGGTTGACCGTCATCGAGGCCAGGCCCAGCAGGACCAGCAAGGCGACCGTCGGCCACGCCTGGCTGGACAGCAGGCAGATCGCGAGTAGCACCGCGGCGGTGGCCGCCGCAGCCGTCAGCGTGGTGGCGTACGGGTGGGTGTCGCCGAGGCGGCCCCCGAGGAAGGACCCGGCCAGCGCGCCGACGCCGAACCCGACGAGTGCCAGTGCCACCAGTTCACCGGCCAGTCCGGACCGCTGCGTCAGCAGGGGTGCGACGTAGCTGTAGGTCGCCAGGGTGCCGCCCATGATCATCGTGGCCGAAGCCAGCACCAGCCACAGTCGTCGCGAACGCAGGCCGGCGAACTCTGCACGCACCGAGGGCCGGCACCGGTTCTGGTCGTCGTGGGGGACGAAACGCACAATGAGCGTTGCGGCCACGATCGCGAGTCCGGCAAGGACCCAGAACGGGCCGCGCCAGCCGATCCACTGACCGGCGAACGCGCCCAGCGGGACGCCGATGACGTTGGCCAGCATCCCGCCGCCGAGCACGATGCCCAGCGCCCGTGACCCGGCCGCGGGCCCGGCGGTGCGGCTCGCGACGACGGCGGCGACCGCCCAGAACGCGCCGGTGGCCAGCGCTGTGCAGAAGCGGGCGACCAGCAGCAGGGCGAATCCCGAGCCGAGGGCCACGACCACATGGCCGACTGCGAACACGCACAGGGCCATCGCCAAGGTCACCCGCCGCGGAAGCCGCAACGTCACGATCGCCATCGCCGGTGTGCCCACGATCATGCCGACGGCGAAGACCGTGATGAGCAGACCGGCCGCAGCATTCGAGACCTCAAGATCGCGGGCGATCTCGGGAAGCAGTCCGGCGATGATGAACTCGGTCGTTCCCATCAGGAACGTGCCGACGGCCAGAACATAGGTGACGAAGGGCAGACGCGCCGGCGGCGCGGATCGGTAGGCGGGTCGGCTCGGGTCCATGTCTACGAGGAAACGCGATCCTGGACCGGTCAGGGAGTTCCTGAGAAGGGGTGTACCGACAGTGCATCCCAGAAATCCCGGTCCGCTCGTACCGTGGTGAGCATGGACAACCGTGCCGAAGTCCGCGAATTCCTGATGACGCGGCGGGCGAAGATCACCCCCCAGCAGGCCGGGCTGCCCGAAATCGGCACACGCCGGGTGCCGGGACTGCGCCGCGGCGAGGTCGCGTCACTGGCCGGGGTCAGCATCGAGTACTACAGCAAGCTCGAACGCGGCGGCCTGGGCGGTGTGTCCGCGTCGGTCCTCGACGCTATCGCCCGGGCTCTGCAACTCGATGACGCCGAGCGGTCTCACCTGTTTCATCTCGCGCACGCCGCCGATGGCACCAGCGCAGGCATGCGGCCCCGGCGCCGGCCGGCGAAACGCTGGACCCCGCGACCCAGCTTGGTATGGGCCCTCGACACATTCAACGCCCCCGCGATCGTGCGCAACGGCCGGATGGATCTGCTGGCGGTCAATCACCTCGGCCGAGGTATGCACTCGTCGCTCTACGAGAGAGATCCCACGCGGCCGCCGAACTTCGCCCGGTACACCTTTCTCGATGAGGATTCACGCCGCTTCTACCCGCATTGGGACGAGGCCGCCGACGTGTGCGTGGCCATCCTGCGGACGGAGGCAGGCCGTGACCCCTTCGACGATTCGATGCAGGATCTGGTCGGTGAACTGTCGACCCGCAGCGCCGAGTTCCGCCACCGGTGGGGCGCCCACGATGTGCGTGCGCACGGGGCCGGCGCCAAGACCTTCCATCACGAGGTGGTGGGCAACCTTGAGCTGTCCTACGAGAGCATGGACATGATTTCCGATCCGGGGCTGACGCTCACCCTCTACATCGCCGAACCCGCGTCACCGACTGCGCACGCCCTGGATCTGCTGGCGTCCTGGACCGCAGGCCTGGCGCAGGAAGTGGTGCCCGGCGAGGTCTAGAGCCCTCTGAAGCGCTCCCTGACCTGCTCATCGGTCAGCCCGTAGTCGCTGAGGGAGTAGGTGTGCTTCGGCGCGCGCGGCCCCTTCTTGCTCTCCTCATGGCTGTCCGAGATCGCCTGCCGGGCCTCATCGGTGAAGTCGATGCCGAAGGTGCGGTAGATGCCTTCGACGGCACCGACCGGATCCTTGATGAACTCGAAGTAGTCGACATCGCAGAACTGGGCCGGGTCGTGCTTGGCCCGTTCGGCATCGAACAGTTCCAGCCCACGCGACCAGGTCTCCAAGGAATCCTCACCGATCACMTTGCCCGAGAAGCTGTTCGACCAGCCCTCGGTGGTGTGCTGGGCCAGTGAGCACATCGAGGCCATGATGGTCTCCGCCGGGCGGTGGCACTGCACCACCAACGCGTCCGGATAGGTCGCGAACAGCGCATCGAGGGCGAACAGATGACTGGGATTTTTGAGCACCCAGCGTTTCTCGGGTTCGTTCAGGCCGATCAGCTGCAGATTGCGGCGGTGCCGTTGATACGACTTGGTCCAGTCCTGCTGTGCCAACCACCGCGAATAGGTGGGGATGTGAGCCAGCGTCTCATAGGACACCGAATGCAGCGACTGACGCAGCAGTTGCCAGCATTCCTCGACCTCGTCGGCGGTCATGTAATGCAGGCCGGTGTAATCCGGATTCTCCTCGTGCGCCTTGCTGAACTGCGCGTCGAGTTGCTGGAACACCGGGTTCTGCGACCAGGTTTCGCGCGGCGGGCGCGGCTGCGGAAATTCGGCGAGCCACAGTTCCAGACCCTGGTGCCGCGGGTCCGCGGTGAGCAACCGGTGGATCACCGTCGTCCCGGTGCGCGGCAGCCCGGTCACGAAGATGGGGCGCTCGACCGGCACATCGGCGTGCTGGGGGAACTGCTTGAACGCCGCCTCCGACACCAGTCGGGCCACCAGCGCGTTGCGCACGAAGAAGCGCTGCATCTTGCTGCCGAACTCGGTCAGATCGGCATCGCGCTGATAGGACTCGAGCAGGACGCTCAGGGCCTCTTTATAGTTGTCGTCATCGGAGCCGAAATCGTCGAGCCCGCAGGCCTTCACGGCCGATGCGTGCAGGTCCTCGACGGTACCGACATTGGTACGAGATGTGCTGGCGCTGCTCATTGCTCGACTCCCACTCGCTCCGGTCCTCGCTCGTACCTCGCTGCGATCCTCACTCGCGCTCGTCTTCGCATCAGTAGTGGTACTCCCCGCAGTTGACATCCAGTGTCTGCCCGGTGATGCCGCTGGACAGATCGCTGGCCATGAACAGGATGGCCGAGGCCACTTCGTCCTCGGTCGGCAGCTTCTTGAGATCGCTGTTGGCGGCGGCCGCTTTGTAGATCTCGTCCACCGTGGTGCCGTACTTGCCGGCCTGGTGTTCGAAGTAGCTCTGCAGCGTGCCACCCCAGATATAGCCGGGCAGAACGGAGTTCACCCGGATTCCGGCCTCCCCGAGCTCGCTGGCCAGCGACTGCGACATGGCCAGCAGCGCGGACTTGGCCATCTTGTACGCACCCTGTTTGGGGTCGGAATGCCGGACCACCATCGAGTTCACGTTGACCACCGAACCTTTCGCCTCGGTGAGCGCGGGGGTGAAACCCTGGATCAGCCGCAGCGCGCCGAGCACGGTCAATTCGATGGTGTCGCGGATGTGGTCGAAACTGGTCCGGGCGAACGGTTTCATCGACGGCACCCGGAACGCGTTGTTGATCAGCACGTCGACCCTGCCGAACTCCGCGATCGAGGTGGACACCAGATTGGCGACCTGCTCCTCATCGGTGATGTCGGTACCGACCGCCAGGGCACGCCGGCCCAGCGCCGTGACCTGACCCGCGACATCCTCCAGCCGTTCCACGGTGCGGGCCGCCAGGATGAGGTCGGCGCCCTCCTCGGCACATCGACGGGCCAGTGTGGTGCCCAGCGCCGGGCCCACACCGCTGATGACGACGACCTTGTCCTGCAGCAGACCTGCCATGCTCAACCCACCATTCTTTCGCCGATCAGCTTCTGACGCAGTGCGATTCGCTTCCGCCAGTCCTCATCCGAGATCTTGTTCGATTCGTAGTACGGCAGCGCATCGGCGACGTCGGCCACGTCGAGGATCTGCAGGGTCGGTCCGTCGGCCTCGGTCAGCTCCCGCGAGACCCGCTGCCAGCGGAACTGCAGATAGCCCTTGCCGTGCCCGAGCGTCTCGCACCAGTTCGCCACCCCGGGATTGGCGTCGGACACCACGATCCGGATCTTGCCGTCCGGATCGGCTTGTGCCTGAGTGCCGTTCAGCGATGTCTGGTGGTTGATGTAGTCCAGCGAGATGTACCAGAGGCTGCCCAGCTGGAAGCCGATATAGGGCGCGTCGGTGACCGGCAGGGTGATGACGATCGCCTGCTGCGGGGTCAGATCGAAATGCCCGACCGAGGAGTACTGGGTGGCCAGCCCGCCGGGGGTCAGCCGCGGTGCGGTCAGCGTGTTCACCGGCAGGTTGTCGTAGAACCATTTCGGGAACTGCAGCCACGTCTTCACCCGCTGGATGAGTTGCTTGCCCGCGACGGCGTAGCGCTTTTCGATGAGTTCCTTGGTCAGCGCGGGCGGCGCGGTACCCACGGTGTCGGTCCGCGCGATCGCGAATGTGCCGCGCTGCGCCGACCAGTCGTTGTAGACCTCCCGGATCACCAGCTGCGCGGGCTTGTCCGGGGTGAATCTCCATTCGAAGGTGCCGTCGGCGGCGATGTCGAGTTTGCGGTCGTCAAAGGCGGACTCGCTGTCGGGCACGACCTCATCGGTGTACTCGCCGCCGATCAGCTGGAAGCTGACATCGGTGGTGGTGCCGCGCCGGCCGGTCACCACATATTCGTTGCCGGGCTGGACGCGGGTGCCGAAGTACATGGTGTCGGGATTGTCCAGGCCCATCTTGGTGAAGGGCCCGGTGCCGCTGTGCAGGAACGGGTGATCTCGGTCGTAGTCGAAGGCGACATGCGTGCAGGCCGCGATGCACCCGGCCAGGTACTGCAGACCTTCCAGCAGGTCGGCCTCGGACTCGATGAAGGGTGCCTCGGCGACCAGGCGCTCGGCCTCGGCGATGGCTTCCACCAACGGCTGTGAATACATGGCTTCCATTCTGTTGGTCCAATATTGGACCGAAGTGGTAGAGTTTCCGCTCCGAGACTAGAACGCGTTCTAGTTCGAGTCAACGCCCGGAGGTGTGCGCGCAGCATGTCCGTCCCCCCGCCACCAGGCCGCGCGTCACCGCCCACCGAACGGGTGATCGCCGTCCTGGCTTTCCTCGCCCGACATCCGCACGACCGGTTCGGGCTCTCCGAGCTGGCCCGCCGCGTCGAGCTGAGCAAGCCCACCTGCCTTGGCATCCTCACCGCCCTGACCGAGGCGGGCTATCTGGTGCGCGACGCCGGGGAGACCGGTCGGGACAAGACCTATCGACTGGGTCCGACGCTGATCACTCTCGGCCACATCGCGCAGGAATCGCTGCGGGTCAGCCCGTCCGCCCGTGACGAGCTGCGCCGGCTCTCGGAGGCCTACGGCGCCACCGCTGCGCTGTCCGGGGTTGTCGATGACCGGATCACCCTGCTCGAACTGGTTGCACCGCCGGGCACGCCCGCCACCGTGCGGGTCGGGCAGAGTTACCCGTTCGCTCCGCCGGTGGGTCTGATGTTCGTGCTGTGGGACGAACGTGCGGTCCGCGACTGGCTGCACAAGGAGCCGACGATTCCGTTGCGCACCGACACCGAGCGTTTCGAACGGGTGATCACCGAATGTCGCGCCTCGGGCTACCTCGTGGAACGACTCACCCCCGGCGGACGACGGCTGTATGCGCTGATGGCCGGCATGTCCAACACGTTGCCCGACGAACTGCGGGCCCTGCTGGGCGAATTGGTCTCTGATATCGGGGAGCGGGTCTATCTGCGTGGCGAGGACGGCCCCGAAGGACGCCACGACATCAGCGTCATCGCCGCGCCGGTGTTCGACCACCACCAGCGCCAAGTCATGGTGGTCTCACTGCAGATCGGTCATGCGCTCACCGATGCCGAGATCGGCTCCCGCGCCGAGGGTCTGCTGGTGACCGCCGATGCGCTCACCGCCCGCCTCGGCGGCTCCAAGCCGGTGTGATCACGCGCCTTCGGCAAGCGTGTGGGCGACCAGTGCGTTGGCGTGGCCATGACCAACGCCGTACTCGGATTTGAGCAGACCGACCAGCTCCATGTGCTTCGTCAGCCCCGAGTCGCGGATCAGTTGCTGCCATTCAGCGATCGGTCGTCCGTATTTCTTCTCGATCGAGGGGAAATAACTGGCGGGCCCCTTCACGATGTCAGCCATCGTCATGCTCCTTCATCCGGTGCGTTGTCCCCAATGCAGACTCACTCCGCGACGCGGACTCATCGCGGACGCCTCAGCTGGTACTGGCGAGCGCGAGCGGCAGCACGTCGGCCGCACCGGCCGCGCGCACCGCACGGGCCGCCATCGTCAGCGTCCAGCCCGTGTCCGTCATATCGTCCACCAAGAGCACGGTTTCACCGTCGATCGCCGTGGGTGCCTCCCACGCGCCGGTCAGTGCGGCCACCCGATAGGCGGAGTTCGCAGCGGCCACCGGCCGGTGTTCGGGCGAATACTGCAGCACACCAAGGTTGTTCAGCCGGCCCATCTCAGCCAGCCGGGCCGCCAGCGATCTGATCAGGATCGGGTGACTGACCGAATCCAGCGCCAGCACCGCGGTCGGTCGCTGCGCCCAGTTCCACGATTTGAGCACGGCGACGGCGGCGGCGATCACCTCATCGGGCACGTCCGCATCCGGGGCGTCCAGCAGCTTGCGCAACCGGGCTCCCCACCCCAGGTCGGTGAGCCTGCCGATGACGCGGCCCGCAGCGGGACCGTCGGCGATCTTTCCGGAATGCTCGATGCCGAGCTTGCCGAGTCCGGTGGGCCACTGCTTGCGCGGGGTGATCTCGACGCCGGGGCGCATCAGCTGCTCCCGGGTGGCCTCGGCCGCGCCGGCGTCCACCTCGGCGTGGTACGCGGAGCCGGCGCAGTTGTCGCACCGGCCGCACGGCTGGGGGCCGAGTTCGGGATCGTCGAGTTGCTTGCGCAGGAACGACATCCGGCAATCGGGGGTGCTCTGATAGTCGAGCATTGCCTGCTGCTCGCGTTTGCGCGCCTCGTCGAGGTGGCGGTAGCGGGGTTCGTCGTACTCCCAGGGCTGCCCGGTGCCGATCCAGCCGCCCTTCACCCGGCGCACGGCTCCGTCGACGTCGAGCACCTTGAGCACCATCTCGAGCCGGGACCGGTTGAGGTCCACCAGCGGTTCCAGCGCGGCGGTCGACAGCGCCCGGTCCGGTTCGAGCGCGTCGATCACATGGCGCACCATGGCTTCCGACGGGAAGGCCACCGACGCGAAGTACCGCCACACATCGGCGTCCTCGCGGCCGGGCAGCAGGATCACCTCCGCGCTGGCCGTCGAACGACCGGCGCGGCCGACCTGCTGGTAGTAGGCGATCGGCGACGACGGCGCGCCCAGATGGACCACGAAGCCGAGATCGGGCTTGTCGAAACCCATCCCCAACGCCGACGTGGCGATCAGCGCCTTGACCTTGTTGTTGAGCAGGTCGGCTTCGAGTTGTTCACGTTCGGCGGCTTCGGTGGAGCCCGTGTACGAGGCCACGGCGTGCCCCTGGTCGCGCAGCAGGGTGGCGATATCATGAGCCTGCGCGACGGTCAGCGTGTAGACGATGCCCGATCCGGGTAGCGAATCGATATGTGCGGCAAGCCATGCCGCGCGCTGGGCCGGTCCGCCCGCCTGCACCACCGACAGCCTCAGCGACTCACGGTCCAGCCCGCCGCGCAGCACCAGGGTGTCCCCACCGCCGACCCCCAACTGCGCCGCGACATCGGCGACCACCCGGTCGTTGGCGGTCGCGGTGGTGGCCAGCACCGGGACGTCGGAGCCCAACTCGGCGATCAGCGTGCGGATGCGCCGGTAGTCGGGCCGGAAGTCGTGGCCCCAGTCCGAGACGCAGTGCGCCTCGTCGACCACCACCAGCCCGGCGTCGGCGGCAAGTGCGGGCAGCACGGCGTCCCGAAAGTCGGGATTGTTCAAGCGTTCCGGGCTGACCAGCAGGACGTCGAGTTCGCCGGCGTTGACCCGCTGGTGCACGGTGTCCCATTCGGTGACATTGCTGGAGTTGATCGTCGCGGCCTTGACCCCTGCCCGCTCCGCCGCGGCCACCTGGTTGCGCATCAGCGCGAGCAGCGGAGACACGATGACGGTCGGCCCGCGCCCCTCGGCGCGCAGCAGCTTGGCGGCGATGAAGTACACCGCCGACTTGCCCCACCCGGTGCGTTGCACCACCAGCGCCCGCTTGCGCTGCACCACCAGCGCCTCGATCGCGATCCACTGGTCATCGCGCAGTGTCGCCTGCGGCCCGGCGAGCTGCTCCAGAATTGCCTGCGCGTCAGCCCGTGTTGCCATGGCACCCATCGTGCCCGGTCCGACCGACAGTCACGAAAGTGGCAGAAACTGCCAAGCGTGTCGCTTAATCGCCTCGGGGGCGTGCGCGCTGTGGTACAGCTAACACATGGGCAACGGGGGAGCTGTCGGTCGGGTCGGTGCGTTGGCGGTGGCGTTGGGGATCGGATCTGCGGTGATGGTCGGAGGTTGCCCGATCGCGGCGGCCGACTCCGCGGGCACATCGCGGGTGTCGGGCAACGCCACATCCGCCGAGCAACCCGCACCTTCCGAGCAGAACGAGAGCCCGCCGCGCAGCGTCGATACCGACCCCACCACCCGCAACCCGGTCGAGGACATCGCGTCCCGGGTACGTGGCGCGCTGCGCGATGCATTCGGTCGCCGAAGCCCGCAACGCGCCGAAGGCGTCACCACCCCTGGCAGTGACACCCGAGAACGCAAACGGGCCGAGCGTGAAGAAGCGGCTCTCACCCGACCCGACAAGCGAGTCACCCTGGCGTCAGCGGACGCGGCAGATCCGAACACCGATCCAGGGCGCGAGCCGATCGACTCGGCAACCGTCGAGCACGAATCGATCGCCGGCATTCCGCGGTCTGCACCCGCGACGACCATCGAGGTGCGGGCCGCCGCGGACCAACGCGCACCGGCCATCCACCGAGGCTTGGTCGGCACCGTTGTCGCAGCAGTGCGACAGGTGTTCGCGCCACTGTCGGCGAATTCGACTCCTGATACACCGGCGGTCACTCCGGCCGCCTGGGTGCTGCTCGCCGCCGCGCGACGTGAGATCAACCAGACGATGCATCCGCGAATGGCGCAGGCCGGCGGGGTGGTAGCAGAACGGCAACTTGAAGCCACCGCTGCATCGACCACCTTGGCACCGGGAATCGTGGTGCCACCCGAACTTTCGGACAAGGTGACCGCCACCGGTAAGCCATCACTGATGGGCATCATCACGGTGCGCGCCATGGAGGTGATCAAGCGGGTCAGCCAGTTCATCGGCGTCAACATCACCATGCAGTTGGGCCGGGTGATCACCACGCCCACTCCGCCGTGGTTCACCACGATCGGTCTCGACGTCACCAAGGACACCTACGAGGGTGGTGATGTCTGGGTGATCTCCCGCCCGAACCCGACCGACGAACGCGTGATCGCGGTGCACGGCAGCGGATTCATCTTCAACCCCAACATCATCCACTGGATGGACTATGCCCAGATGGCGCGCGAAACCGGCGCCACGGTGATCGTGCCCCGATATCCCTTGATCCCGAACGGTGGCACCGCGGCCAATTCAGTCCCCGCCATGGCCGATTTCATCGCCAACGAGGTGCAGACGTACGGCGCCGAGAATGTCAGCGTCTACGCCGATTCCGCGGGCGGCACACTCTCAGCACTGGCTGTGCAGAAGATCGTCCGCGAGTGCAACGGCAACTCGGAGTGCCTGGCGACCAGGGTTCCATCCCGAATGGTGCTGCTGTCGCCCGGCCTACAGGGAGAAGACGCGTACACCGATCCGAACGTGGCGCTGGTGAACGACCCGGTCGTGTGGCTCACCGAGGCCGACAAGGAGTACTACGGCTCGTGGGCCAGCGGTCCGGAAGAGCTCTGGAACCCGATGATCGGCCCCACCGAGGGCATGCCGCCGACGGTGATCTACGTCGCCTCACGCGAGCAGTCCGCCCCCGGCGCCCTGCTCTACGCCGCACGCCTGGTCAACGCGAACCCCACCGCCGATATCTCCGTGGTGATCGGGATGGGGCAGATCCACGACTGGGCGCAGGGCGGCTACCTGCCGATCAATTCCCAGGCGGCGAAGTACCGTCGCGCCATCTACCAGCAGCTGGGAATCCTCGACGTGACCTGACGGCGCCAGGCGCTTTCGCTCAGTGGACCCTGGCGATGACGTCGAGTTCGACGCCGCGCGCCACGGCGAGGTGCACCGGGTGGCGGGCCGCCCCCTGCCGGAGATCGACCGGTCCGTGTGGGGAATCCCAGCCCCAGCCGTCGAAGGCGCGCCTGGCGTCTTCGACGGTGGGCACCGAGGCGCCGGCGATCCCGGCCAGGAGGTGCACCCCGGAGTAGGTCGTCTCGGCCATCGTCCCCGGTTGTGGTGCGGCCGACTCATCTATCGGCCCGGTACCGTTGACCAGGTCGAATGCCCGGGTGAATCCGGCAGTGAATTCAGCGGCCGACGCCGATGCCAGCCCCGCGAACCAGCCCGCTGAGACGAAGAGGTTTCTGGTTGCGCCGCTTCCGCTGGCCAGTACCACGGTCTCGTCGGTGAACGGGCTGAAGCGGGCCACCGTGGCATCCAGGCCGGCCCCGGCGAACGCCCTGTTGAAGCGCACCGCGTCGGATCCCACCAGCAGGGTGACGACACCGTCCGGTTCGGTCGCGGCGATATCGGCCAGCACCTGCTCCCAGGCATGCGGATCCTGCACACCCAACGGCACGAACCGCTCCCCGAGGATGGAGATGTCGGAACCCTCCAATCCCGCCCGGGTCGCCGCCGCCGAACCGCGCGGCCACACGTAGTCGTTACCGACGATGAACCACCGGCGTAACCGGAGTTCGGTGCGCAGCCAGCGCAACGAGGCAATGATCTGGTCCCCGGGTACCTCACCGCTGCACAGCACACCGTCACTGCGCTCGCCACCCTCGTATGCGGCGGCGTACACGTAGGGGATCCTGCCGCCGACCACCTTGGCGATGGCCTGCCGGGCATTGGACAGATGCCATCCGGTCACGGCATCGATGGAGCCGGCCTCCATCAGGTCCCTGATGCTGCCGGCCACCGCGGCCGGATCGCCGCCGGCATCGACGTGGACGAACTGCACCGAGCGGCCGGCGACCCCGCCGGATGCGTCGATCTCCGCGGCGGCCAGTTCTGCCGCCGCGTGGCATTGGAGCCCGAATATCCCCGCCGGACCGCGACGCGGCAGGGCCAACGCCACCCGGAACTCGGTGCGCTGTGCACGAGATCGTTCCGCCCGGGTGGCCGCATCTGGCATGCTGTGGACTCCCGGGATCACTTCCACCGGCGCATCGTTCGATCGAGAAGGCAAGTCATGGACGACCTCGTCGAGGTACTCGCGTTGCTTCGGCGCGCCGCCGTCGTCGCTGCCGAGATCGACGGCGCGCTCGCCGGTACCGACCTCACCGTGGACCGCTGGCGCGCCCTGCACGTCGTGCACCACCGTCCGGGATGCTCGATGTCCGACATCGTCGAGGCACTGGCAGTTCCGTCCACTTCCGCGACACGCATCGTCGATGCGCTGGTCGAACTCGGCGCGGTCTACCGCACCGTGTCGCAGCAGGACCGCCGCCGAACCACTCTGCGATCGTCGTCGCATGGTGCCGAACTCCTTCGAGCCGCGGAGTCAGCAATCACCCCAATGGTTTTCCTCAAGGAAAGTGACCCCACGCCAATCTAGGACGTGCGTGTTGCACCAGTGTAAATCCGCGTGGCCGGGTGTATGCCTCGATCGACGACGGACGTGACAGCCCGGTGAACTTCGCGCTCCGGCCGGGCGCATCGCGCGTTATCTCTTGACGTCGCGCTCGGCGGGTGTAGGTTCGACATTATTCCCAAATGGGAACATTGTGGTCGACCAGTGGAGGCTCACGTGCCACGTTACCGCTACCGTTGCGCCGTAGACGGCCCCTTCGAACTGCACTTCACCATCGGCAGCGCCCCCACCTCCGTGGAATGTCAAACGTGTTGCGGCACAAGCAATCGCGTGTATTCACTGGCAGGGATGCTGACCTCCGACCCGGTCGGCGCGCGCATACTCGACCTGCATGCGGAGTCCCAGTCGGCGCCCACCGTCGTCCGCAGACCGGCCGGCACCGCAGAAGGGTCGCCCGGTCGCTACGCGGACCCACGCCACCGGCTGTTGCCCAGACCGTAGAAACCGCAGTGTGAGAACACTTTCCGATACCGAGGAGTCATGCATGCCTGAGCTCATCTTTCCCGTCGATCAGAGCAAACCGTTCCGCGAGCAGCAGCTCGTCGGCCACAACCGATGGCATCCCGACATCCCGGCCGTGGCGACGGTGAAATCGGGCGACAGCTTCCGCGTCGAGTCCAAGGAATGGTTCGACGGCACCATCGTCAACACCGATGATGCCAACGATATCCGCGACTGCGACCTGTCGATGGTGCACCAGCTCTCTGGCCCGTTCGCGGTCGAAGGCGCACAACCCGGCGACCTGCTCGTCGTCGATATCCTCGACGTCGGCCCGGTACCTCAGCAGACCGGGCCGGTGGCCGGCCAGGGCTGGGGATACACCGGGATCTTCGCCAAGGAGAACGGTGGCGGATTCCTCACCGACTGGTTTCCCGCCGCCTACAAGGCGATCTGGGATTTCACCGGCCAGAAGGCGACCAGCCGACACGTCCCTGGCGTGGAATTCACCGGCCTCATCCATCCGGGACTGATGGGCACAGCACCCAGCGCCGACCTGCTGGCCAACTGGAATCACCGGGAAGCCCAGCTCATCGCCACCGACCCGGACCGGGTGCCGCCCCTGGCGTTGCCACCGCAACCGTCCAACGCGGTGTTGGGCAGTCTGACCGGGGCCGACTATGAGCGGGCTGCTGCCGAAGCCGCCCGGACCGCACCACCCCGGGAGAACGGCGGCAACCAGGACATCAAGAACCTGTCCAAAGGCAGCCGGATCTTCTACCCGGTGTTCGTCGACGGTGCCAACCTGTCGCTGGGTGATCTGCACTTCTCCCAGGGGGACGGGGAGATCACCTTCTGCGGCGCCATTGAAATGGGCGGTTATATCGATCTGCGGGTGGAGATCATCAAGGGCGGTATGGAAACCTACGGCGTCACCACCAACCCGATCTTCATGCCAGGCATCGTCGACCCCCGATATTCCGAGTTCCTGACGTTCGTCGGATTCTCGGTGGACCGCAACGGAACTCAGCACTTCCTGGACTCCACACTGGCCTACCAGAACGCCTGCCTCAACGCCATCGAGTACCTCTCCAAATTCGGTTGGACCAAGGAGCAGGCGTACCTGATCCTTGGCGCAGCCCCCGTGGAGGGGCGTCTCTCCGGCGTCGTGGATGTGCCCAATTCGTGTGCCACGCTGTATGTCCCGACCGCGATTTTCGATATCGACATACGGCCGTCGACCACCCCACCGCGGCTTGTCGACCGCGGTCAGTGCGCGGTGAGCAACTGATGCCGGCACCCACCGACGCCGAGTATTTCGATCTCGGCGATGTCACCCTGCAGAACGGCCGCACGCTGCGAAACGCCCGGCTCGCCTTCAAGACCTACGGCGAACTCAACGCCGACAAGTCGAACGTGATCGTCTACCCGACCTGGTATTCGGGCTGGCACACCGACAACGAGTGGCTCCTCGGTGCGGGACGGGCGCTCGACCCTGCCGAGAAGTTCATCATCATCCCGAACATGCTAGGCAACGGCCTGTCTTCGTCGCCGTCCAATACGCCGGCGCCCAATGACGGACCCCGTTTCCCGGCAGTCACGTTCTACGACCAGGTCGAAGCGCAGCATCGGCTGGTCACCGAGAAGTTCGGCATCTCGTCGATCGCGCTGGTGACGGGCTGGTCGATGGGAGCGGGACAGACGTATCAGTGGGCGGTGAGCCATCCCGAGATGGTGCAACGGGCTGCGCCGTTCTGCGGTTCCAGTATGACCGCACCGCACAACAAGGTGTTCCTGGAATCCCTGGTCGCAGCGATCACTGCGGATGCGGCATTCCGGGAGGGCGATTACGACCCGGACAAGCTGCCGGTCAAGGGATTGCGTGCGTTCGCACGGGTCTACTCGGGCTGGGGCTACTCGCAGGCGTTCTACTGGCAGGAGACATGGCGCGAGCTCGGCTACACCTCGTTCGACGACTTCCTGTACGGGTTCTGGGAAGGCTTCTTCCGTGACGGTAGGGACCCCAATAACCTGATCGCGATGATCGGTACCTGGCACAGCGGAAACGTCGGCAATACACCGGGTTTCGACGGTGACGTGAAGAAGGCGCTCGCCGCCATCAGGTGTCCGCTACTGGCCATGCCCGCCGAGAAGGACCTCTACTTTCCGCCCGAGGACGAGCAGTGGGCAAGTCAGTTCATCCCGCACGGCGAGGTGAGGGTCATTCCCGGCATCTGGGGACACTTCGCCGGAGGCGGCGCCAACGCCGCCGACACCGACTTCATCGATGCCGGCCTGCGCGAACTCCTCGCCGCCCCCGGCTACTCGCCGGCCTAGCGATGCTCAGGCGTTCTGCGCCTCTTGTTCGCGTTTGATTTCCAGGGCGATGTCGATGAGTTGGTCTTCCTGGCCGCCGATGAGCTTGCGCTGCCCGGCACGGTGCAGCAGCTGATGCGCCGGGACGCCGTAGCGCTCGGACTGGCGGATGGCGTGCTTGAGGAAGCTGGAGTACACCCCGGAGTAGCCCATGATCAGGGCGTTGCGGTCGAGCAGGCATTCGGCGGGCATGGCCGGGCGGACCACATCCTCGGCGGCATCGGCGATCTCGAAGAAATCGATACCGGTCTTCACGCCGATCTTGTCGAAGACACCGATCATGGCC